>JBDGVS010000326.1:0-3626 GCA_039585535.1 Gemmatimonadota bacterium
CAGCCGCTCGAGTGCGTCGTCGCGCAGGAAGAGAACGATCTGCGCGGCAGTCAGTTCGAAGCCGTCGCCCACGAGTCTGGCTTCCCGGCGTGCTCTGACCTCGCTGACAGCCGCACCAGGGGCTCCCATCGAAATCGTCCGTCCGATCAGCTGATACGCCTCTCCTTCTACCCGCGCGCTTCCTTCGAGAAGAAGTCCGCCGCCCGCCTGGTCGTAGACCGCCGAGTCGCCGAAAGCGAAAAGGGAATCTCGAACGATTTCGACGCCGCCCGAGGCCGTGAAGGAGCCCTGCCCTTCGATGAACATTCGGTCGCTGTCCACAGTGTATGGTGTGGGCGGAAGAGTGTCAGCGGGGGCCTCCGGCGCGACCGGTGGAACCGCCTCCTCTGCCTCTGGAGAAACCACGCTGTCGACGACCAGAGAGCTGTCGGTCTCGGCCGTCGTGTCCTCTGGCACTTCTTCCGGCTCCGCCGGCGTGAGGATCGCCCGCGGCCTCAGTCCATCGGCCCCGATCGTGACGGTCATCGTCGACTCGTCCCGGAAGTCGGTCTCGAGCAGGTAAACGAGGTCGCCGTTCTGGATGGACGACCCCTGCTCGTCGTCGCGAAGCGACATCCGGCCCTCAGCCTGGAGCCTACCCTCGTTGGTGAAATAGCGCGCCTCGTCGGCCCGCAACTCACGAGCAGACTCCAGGTACCGGACGCCCCCAATCAGGTGGGACATGCCTTGCTCGCCGTATGCGATGGCCGAATCCGCAAAGATCTGCACCCCACCCTCGCACACGAAGTGCGGCCGCGTGATGTACGTGACCTGTCCGATGCCCGGCAGCGTCTGGATGTTCACGACGTCATTTCCGCGATCACCGAGTTCGCAGCCGTCCTGCCCCCGGACCCCAAGGGGAGCAAGTGCAATCAAGACGAGGGCGCCCACGATGGGTGCCGGGCTCAGCGAGCCCCCAAGGTGCATGGGACGATTCCTAGAAAACGCGCCGTACTCCGCCGCGCATATTCTGGATGACCAGGTTCTCGAAGGACATGTCGGACTCGAAGGCCGTCCCGCTGGTCACCGAACCGTCCTTCATCGTCCGCACGGTGCTGGAGTCACTCCAGATCCTGTCGAGATCGGGTTCGTAGTAGATCTCCTGGCTCTCGATCGTACTCGAGTCGGTGTGGATGAAGAGGACCACATCCCCACGAGCAACCATCCGATTCGATTCCTGATTCCAGTCGCCGGCCTTCCCTGAGACGGTGGCGCGCTCGTTCCCGAGCTCGTCGTAGAACACCAACGTCATCTGCCTGAGGACTGCGGTGGACTCGGTCTCGTAGATGTACGCTGTGTCGGCCTCGATGCGTGCTTCGCGCACGCCCAGCGCAGTCACATAGCTGCTCATGCCGAACGCGACATAGTCGGCGTCCATCGCCTGCAGTGCCTCGTCCGCGACCGGGGTGTCGAACTCTGTCCCGCAGGCGGTCAGTGCCAGAAGTCCGGCCGTGGCCATGACCAGACGGCCCATGCTCGTGCGATGCGTCATCGTCAGATGGCTCCGGCTCTCATCAAATCATGCAGGTGAACGACCCCCTCCAGTACCCCGTCCTCATCGACCACGGGGAGGGCCATGATCCCGTGGGCCTCCATCGTACTCGCGGCAGCCGACCCAAGTTCATTCGCTGAGGCCGTCTTGGGCGATCGGGTCATGACACTGGCGACCGGCTGAGTCAGGAAGTTCGCGTCGCGCTCCATCAGCCGTGTAAGATCGCCCGCGGTCACGACCCCGACCACCCGCCGGCTTTCGTCCACGACCGGGACCGTCCCACGCATCTCCGCGAGCGGACCGATCGCGTCACGCATCGAGGCCCGTTCAGAGATTTCCGGGAAGGCGTCGCCGACCATCACATCCCGAACCCGGACCGTGAGCTTTCGCCCCAGGGCTCCACCCGGGTGCAGCGCCGCAAAGTCTTCCGGCTGGAAGCCCTTGAGCTGCAGGACCGTGACCGCCAGGGCATCGCTCATGACGAGGGCGGCGGTCGTCGACGACGTCGGCGCCAGGTGCATGGGGCATGCTTCCTCTTCTACGGAACAGTCGAGCACCACGTCGGCATGCTGGCCGAGCTGACTCTGACCTGCGCCGACGATGCCGATGATCGGCACCGCCAGACGCCCCAGATACCCGACGAGCCCCTGCAGTTCATCCGAGGCCCCGGACTTCGAGATGACGATGGCCACGTCGTCCGCTCCCACGATCCCGAGGTCTCCGTGCAGCGCCTCGACCGGGTGAAGGAAGATGGCAGGCGTCCCGGTGGAGGTGAGCGTCCCGGCAAGCTTCCGAGCGATATGGCCACTCTTCCCGATTCCGCACGTCACGACACGTCCCTGCGCCTCCGCTACCAGGCGACACGCGCGGGCGAAGTCGTCGCCAATGCGGTCCTCAAGGGCCGCGATCGCCGCACTCTCGATCGAAACGACGCGGCGACCTTCGGCGATCAGCGCCGCGTTCGCGTGCTGGTTCACGTCTGGCTCCGGTCCTGGACGTAACGCTCGACGATCTCATCGAGCACGCCCCGGGCGTGGAGAAGCGCGTCGCAGAACTCTCTCGCGGCTCCGTGTCCTCCGGAGCGAGTGGCCTGCCAGTCGGAGACGGCCACGATCGGCGGCGTCGCATTCCCGACGGCAGCCCGCAGCCCGACGCGACGCATCACGGCGAGATCCGGGATGTCGTCCCCGATCATCGCGACCTCATCCCACGCGACGCCTTTCTCTGCGAGGATGCGTTCCACCACCTTGAGCTTGTGTGCGTCGGGCTCCTGATAGCAGCCCTCGATCCCGAGTTCGCGGGCTCGGATGGAGGTCGCCTCGGAGACCCTGCCTGAAACGATCACCACGTCGAGTCCGGCCCACTGCAGCATCTTGAGACCGATGCCGTCCTGAATGTCGAAGCGTTTGAACTCTGCCGTGGTGCCGTTGGAATCCTGGCCGATGTACACACCTGCGTCCGTCAGCACACCATCGACGTCGAAGATGACCAGCCGGACTTTCTGAGCCAGTGCCTCGGGGATCGGATCGGAAGTTGCGGTCATTGGCTGGCGACGGCTTGGCGGATCCGCAGGACGTCGTGGACCAGCGCGGAGAGCTTCTCGAGCGGTAGCATGTTCGTGCCGTCGGACGGAGCACTCGCCGGGTCGGGATGCGTCTCGAGGAAGAGGCCGTCGCACCCGGCGGCTACCGCGGCACGGACGAGTGCGGGAATGTGCTCCGGATCGCCTCCGCTCGATCCCGCCGCCAGCCCCGGCCTCTGGACGGAATGGGTACCGTCGAAGATCGCTGGAGCTCCGGTGGAGGCTCGGATGCGCGCGAAAGAGCGCATATCGACTACGAGGTCTCCGTACCCGTGGATCGTCCCACGCTCGGTGACGGCGGTGTCCGACGCTCCCGACACGCGCACCTTCTCGACGGCGGCCGCCATCTCTTCGGGAGCCATCCACTGCCCCTTCTTCACATTCACGGCCTTCCCTGTCCTCCCCGCGGCTACCAGGAGGTCGGTCTGTCGGCAGAGGAAGGCCGGGATCTGAAGTACATCGACGACCTCGCCTACCGGAGCCGCCTGATCGGATTCGTGGACGTCCGTGAGG
>JBDGVS010000327.1:0-3614 GCA_039585535.1 Gemmatimonadota bacterium
GACCCGTAGAGGCGGCTCATCCGGCTGCTGAGCTCACGCGTCTGGCGAGCCATATCACGCAGATCCCGCTCCAGCGCCGCGTCGAGAGACAACGGATCTGAATCCGCATCGAGCCGCTCCGCGTAGGCATCGACCTCGGCACGAAGCGCCCGTACGTCACCCGAGGCGTCCCAGATGGTCGCGAGGGCCTCTGTCCACGCCCGACGGGTAGCCGCGTCATGCTCGAGTCTGGGATCCTCGCGGACCTCGACACTCTGACTCCATGAACCACCCGCGGCCGTCATCGTCACCGTGTACATACCCGGCACGACCCAAGGACCATTGGAGTTCGGATCGCCGAAGCCGTCGATCGCCGAGTGACGGAGATTCCACGTCGTCCGATTCATTCCCTCAGACACCTCGTCCACCTCGAACGACGCCACCGGCTCGCCCGCGGCGTTCGCGACGGAGAACGCAGCGCTCGACATGCCGCGACCTGCCCAGAAGTCGAGAATCGCACCCCGGGGAGGATTCTCACCCTCGAAGATCATGTTTCCGGTGTGTGCCTTCTCGCTCCGGTACCGGATCTGCTCGGCGGGCTCGACGCCGAAGAGGTGGCCATTCGACGATGCGATCTCAGGGGTGAACTCCTGCAATGCGTTCACCTGGTCGAGAATCCAGATACCACGGGCATGCGTGGCCAGAACGAGATCGTTGTCCCGCGGGTGGATCACGAGGTCGTTGACCGGCACGGTGGGAAGATTCCCCTTCAGCTCCACCCAGTTCCGGCCCTGATTCCACGACCAGAAAGCGCCGAACTCGGTGCCGAGATACAGGACATCCGGATTCCGTGGATCCTCTCGCACGACCCGGACCACACGCTCGGCCGGCAAGTCGCCCACGATCGACGACCACGACTGTCCGTTGTCGTTCGACATCCAGAGGTAGTTCTCGTAGTCGTCGTTCCTGTAGTTGTTCGCCGCAACGTACACGCGACCATCGACAGACTTCGACGCATGCACCTGATTCACCCACATCATCTCGGGAACTCCAGGCATCGCAGCGGTAACGAGGGCCCAGCTCTCTCCATCGTTCGTGCTGATCTGGACCTGCCCATCGTCCGTCCCCGCATACAGGACCCCGGGTGTGAACTCCGACTCGGCCACGGCCGTCAGCGTCGGCCAGTAGGGGATGCCGTCGTCGAGGGAGAGGACGAAAGAGTCAGCCGCCTGATCCATGATCACCAGCGTTCGCCGATCGGTGCCCGTCGTCAGGTCCCCCAGCGAGTTCCAGCTGTCGCCGCGATCCGTACTCTTGAAGAGCTCGTTGAGTCCCGCGTAGAGCGTCTCGGTGTCGTGCGGGCTGATGATGAAGGGACCGTCCCAGTTACCCGGCGCCATCGCGTTTCCGAGCTGCTGATACGGGTCATCCAGGTCGGGCCATGTCGTCCAGTTTCGCCGGGCCCCGATGAAGCCCTCGCCCTGGTTGGGCCGAATGTTGCGGCTCGCGCCCGTCTCCAGGTCATTGCGGGTGAGGCCGAGGTACTGGCTCTCCGTATACAGGATTCGGTTGTCCGTCGTATCCACGAGGCTGAGGAAGCCGTCTCCCCCACCCCACCGGATCCAGTCTTCGTTGAGAATCCCCTCGTTCCGGTACGTCGCGTTCGGGCCGCGCCACGAGCCATTGTCCTGAAGCCCTCCGTACACGTTGTAGGGGTGGGCCATGTCTACGGATACCCGGTAGTACTGACTCAGAGGCAGCGCCGTGTGGTACAGGAAGTGGTCGCCCCGGTCGTAGCTGATGCCGAGTCCGCCGTCGTCGAGTTTGATGACGTGATTCGAGTCGTCCGGATTCACCCACACGAACCGATCGTCACCGTGGGTGCGGTGCCCGCGCGGGACGGTGAACGTCACCCCGGCGTCGTCCGAGTAGGAGTACGAATTCAGCATGTAGATACGCTGATCGTCGTTCGGGTCGACCATCGGCTGACTCGCGTACATCGGCCGCGGATTCCAGTCGCTCTGGTACGTCCACGTCGCGCCGCGGTCTTCACTGCGGTAGATGCCCGCCTCGCGCTGCTCGTACGCCGTCGACGCGTTGAAGCGTTCACCCTGCTCCACGCTCACGTAGAGAATGCGCGGATCTGCCCGGTAGATCGTGATCCCGATGCGGCCGATGTCCCCCGTGGGCAAGCCGTTGCTCAGCCCGGAGTTCGTAAGCTTCGTCCACGTCTCACCGGCGTCTGTGGATTTGTACAACGCGGAACCAGGCCCGCCCCCGTGGAAGCCCCACGGGCGCCGCTGCCGCTGGTACATGGCGGCGTAGAGGATGTCCGGATTCGACGGGTCCATCGCAACGTCCACGGCTCCGGTCATCGGATCGGCCGACAGCACTCGATCCCACGTCTCGCCGCCGTCTGTCGTCTTGTAGAGTCCGCGGTCGGGGTTCGGCCCCCAGAGGTGGCCCATCGCCGCCACATACACCACGTCGGAGTCTTCGGGGTGCATCACGATCCGGCCGATATGGTGACTCTCCTCGAGACCCATGTTCGTCCAGCTCTCACCGCCATCGGTGGACTTGTACACGCCGTCGCCCCACGACGACGACTGCCGGTTCGCTCGCTCACCGGTTCCCACCCACACCACGCTCGTGTCGCGTTGATGCACCTCGATGTCGCCGACCGAGTGCACGGCCTCCTCGAAGAAGACGGGCTCGAAGCGCAGCCCATTGTCGACCGTCTTCCAGACGCCTCCGGTTGCGGCCGCGATGTAAAACTTCCGTGTGTCGCTCTCCACCACGGCGATATCGACCAGCCGACCGCTCATGTTGGCCGGGCCGATCGGGCGGTGCGTGAGTCCGTCGAGGTGAGCGGATTCGAGAGACTGAGCCTCCGCCGCCGAGGCCACAAAGGCGACGGCGCCGAGAGCGAGAAAAATACGCACGAACGACTGCATAAATAGGACTCCGGGTGGTCCGAAAAGACATCCACGAGCGCGTGCCGATCGGGACTCCGACGTCGACCGCAGACCGATAAGATGGTTGGGACCCGGCAGACCGTCCAATGCTCCCGGCGGTCACGCCTTGCGGGAACCGCCACCGGACAGAGCTTGTACCCTTACTCGACGTCGCGCCACAACGAACGACCTCCGGTATCGGTCTAATACGATATGAACCACAACATTCGGTGCGCTTCTGCGCTCGTGATCTTCGCTTCGCTGGCCGCTTGCGGCGGCGGGTCAACCGGCTCGGGCTCCGCAGCGGGGCCGGCCCCGTCCAATGGACCGCGAATCGTACAGCCCGGAGCCCCCGGACAGAGCAGCCGGACGTACTCGGCGGACGAGCTCGGCGCCGTCGAGGGTGTCTCGTACGTCGAAGCAGATGTCCGCTTCATGCAGGGCATGATTCCACACCATGCCCAGGCCCTCGAAATGACCGCGCTGGTGCGTCAGCACGCCACCACCGCGGCCGTCCAGCAGATGGCCCTCCGCATGGAAATCTCCCAGCGCGACGAAATCGCGCTCATGGAGACGTGGCTCCGCGAGCACGGCGAGCCTATTCAGATGCCCGGTATGGGCGGTATGGGCGGCATGCACATGATGCCGGGCATGCTCACCCCGGAGCAGATGGAAACACTC
>JBDGVS010000328.1:0-5454 GCA_039585535.1 Gemmatimonadota bacterium
AACTCGATGCTCGTGGCCGGATCGATGAGCATGGTCGCCACGTCGGGAGTCACGTAGGCACCGAAAAACTCCCGGAGCCCTTGCTCCCCGCCGAAATCGTCCTTGAACCAGTCGAGCACCTTGTTCAGCCGGAGCGTCGATCCATCGACGACGAAGTGGCGTTCGTCCGCGACGAGCGCCGCGACGGCTCGATCGAGTTGCTCGACCAGGGTGGACGCCTCGTACGCATCGGGCCAGAGCGGAGGACAGCTGATTGCCGCACAGTTGACGGCAAAGTGGATCCGTGGCTCGCCCATCGGTCGAATAATGGCGTGCTCGATATCGTCTTGAGAGCGCGTCTCGCCCGCCACCTGACAGTGAGCGACCGTGAACACATCCGGAATCTGCCAGACAGAATTCGCAGGTCGCCCGGCCACCGAATTCTTGATACGCGAGAACAGGCCGCCAGTCCTCTGGATCGGGTAATGATCCGCAACGAGCCGGAGCATGCACGCGTTGTACGCATTGATCCAGAACGCGAGCTGAGCATCCCGCTCGGCCGCCTCGACGAGCGCTCGATCCACCCCGGCCAGCAGGGAGAGGTAGGCGTCGAGCTCGGCCCTGTGTTCCACCAGCAGGGCATAGTCCACGCCTTGCGCGGTTACCACCTGGCCGAGAACAGCCGTAAACGCTTCGTGGGTCGGCACGTCCTGGGCACTTGCCGGCTCGGCGCCGACGAGCGTGGTCGCCGGGAGTCCCGTCGATGCGACGGCGAGAAGGAGCGCGGTCGCGGTCACTCCGGGAAGCCGGACGCCGAGGCGTCGAGCAATCACGGGGAGAAAGCTGAGTAGCACGAGCAGAGCTCCGGAGATGAGAACGCGCACGAGCGCTTCGCGGGAAGCTTCCTGGGAGCCTGCCAGGAGCGCGTCCGCGAACATCGTGTAGACGAGCGTGCCCGGAAAGATGCCCACTGCCGTCGCGAGCGCGTACGTCGACCAGCGAATCGACGTCAGGCCAGCACCGAAGTTGAGGGCATTGAAGGGCACCGCAGGGATCAGTCTCAGGGTGAGCAGACCGCGGAAGCCGTGGTTGGCGGTGGCTCGATCGAGGGCTTCGAGACGAGCGCCGACCAGTCGCTGAATCCCCTCTCGTCCGAGAAGTCGACCCACACCGAAGGCCAGATTGGCACCGATGTTCGCCCCGATGGTGGTATACACGGTGCCCCACGCGACCCCGAACATCGCGCCCCCGGCCAGCGTCAGGATCGACCCGGGGATCGCCAGCGCGGTAGCCGCCGCGTAGATCACGATGTAGAGGATCGGGGCGAAGGAGGACGCTCGCAGCCATTCGATCCCCTGGGCAACGCCGTCCCGGCTGAGGTAGTCCCCGATTGGAGTGAAGGCCGCAGCGAGAGCTCCTGCCACGAGGAGTGCGGCGAGCAGGCCCAACTTGATGAGGGCCCCAGAGCCGGACTTCGCGTCCTGATCGGCAGAGGACGTCACTTCAACCATGAAATCGCCTTCTTGAGGATGACCCCGCCCGTTCCTTCCAGACGGGCCCGCTGAGACGCGTCGGAGGCACGTTTCACCCCTTCCACCATGGTGGGGTAGGGGAAAATCGTCGCTGAGATGTCGGAGAGCTTGAGCCCGTGCTTCTTCGCCAGGACGATCGGCATGAGGAGTTCGCCCGCGTGCGACCCGAGAATCGTTGCCCCCAGGATGCGTCCGCGGCGGTCGGCCGAAATCTTCACGATGCCCCTGTTCGTGCCGTCTACGATCGCACGGTCGAGGTCGTCGAGGCCATACGTGTACGTCGTGCCGCCACGCGCTTCTGCGTCCACCTGGGAGAGCCCGACATGGGCGACCTCCGGGTCGGTGTACGTGACCCAGGGAACGTCTCCGTAATCAACCTTCGAGGATCCGGGGATGAGCGCGTTTCGCAGCACCGTCTTGGCCATATAGTCGGCTACGTGTGTGAACTGGAGTCCACCCGTCACGTCCCCGGCTGCCCAGATCCGAGGGCTACTCGTGCGCAGCGTGTCGTCGACGACCACCGCGCCTCGCTCGGTTCGGACACCCGCTCGATCGAGCTCCAGACCGTCGGTGGCAGGCCTTCGACCCGTGGCGACGAAAATTTCATCGACCTCGATCCGGTCGCCGGTCTCTGTGATCAGCACCTTGGCCACTCCCGCGCGCTCTACGGCCACTGCCTTCGTGCCGAGCCGAACCTCGAGCCCCTCCTCACGAAGGAAGTCCAGGAGCATGGACGCGACGTCTTCGTCTTCCTTCGGAAGAATGCGGGGCGCCATCTCGACGACGGTCACCTGTGCACCGAGCCGTGACATCACCTGGGCCATTTCGAGCCCGATCGGCCCCGCGCCCAGCACCGCGACGCGATCAGGAAGGTGATCGGTCTCGAAGAGCGTGTGGTGGTCCAGGTAGCCCACCTCCGCGAGCCCCGGGATGGGAGGGGCAAAGGGCACCGCTCCGGTCGCGATCACGAATCGCTTCGACCGTATCGTGCCGACCCCCTCCACATCGACTTCAGTGGGCGAAACGAAGCGAGCCGCACCGAACTGCACGTCCACACCCATATCACGAAATCTCTGGGGATCGTCGTGGTGCTCGACGATGCCTCTGGCTGCACGCATCCGGGCCATCACGTCACCGAACGCGTGCTTCGGGGCCGCCGAGACGAGACCTAGACGCTCCGCATGGCGCATTGCGTGTGCCAATCGGGCCGAGGCGATCAGCGCCTTGGAGGGAACGCAACCGGTCCAGAGACAGTCCCCGCCCAGCGCCGTCCGTTCCACGATGGCCGATCGTACGCCGAGATAGGCTCCGCCGGCCGCCGACACGAGTCCGGCGGTGCCACCCCCAATCGCAACGAGATCGAACTCTTTGGTATTCGTCATAGCTCCGTCCGGTGTTCGACCGGGCCTGATGTTCGTCGTGTGATCCGTATCGCGATGCCGCGAGGCACGCTCTGGGGAAGTCAACGCGCCGCCCCATGCCATGGTTCCCAGCCATCCCGGGATTCTCGACCACAACCAAATGGTTCCCCGGACGACATTCCGCCGCCCCGCAGGCGTGGGTACAATGGCATCCTCGACCCGGCCGCGCGATGGGGCACTTTCGTTTTATCTTCGGGTCGTGTACTTTGACTGCCAGATGCTCCCCGGCCGGTGGGGCGTTGGGCTCACGGAGGCGAAATGGCGACCGCGCAGATGACCGACGACAAGGCTTCGAAGCAGAAAGATAAGGCGCTGGATACAGCGCTCACCCAAATCGAGCGCGCGTATGGCAAGGGCGCCATCATGCGGATGGGTGCGGACGGAGGTCCTGCAGCGATCGAAGCGATCCCGACGGGTGCCATCAACCTCGATGCGGCGATCGGCATCGGTGGTATACCGCGCGGTCGGATCAGCGAGATCTACGGACCGGAGTCGTCGGGTAAGACGACGATCTGTCTGCAGGTGATCGCGAACGCTCAACGAAAGGGTGGTATCGCGGCGTTTATCGACGCTGAGCATGCGCTCGACATCAACTATGCGCGCAAGCTCGGCGTGGACGTCGATAACCTGCTGGTCTCGCAGCCCGACACCTGGTGATCGACTCGGTCGCGGCGCTCGTGCCCAGAGCAGAGATCGAGGGTGAAATGGGCGATACGCACGTCGGTCTCCAGGCGCGCTTGATGAGCCAGGCGCTGCGAAAGCTGACCGGTGCTGTGAATCGCTCCCACACCTCGGTGATCTTCACCAACCAGATCAGGGAGAAGGTCGGCGTAATGTTCGGGAGCCCCGAGACGACGTCGGGTGGACGGGCGCTCAAGTTCTACGCCTCTGTCCGGCTCGACATCCGCCGAATCGGCGCGATCAAGGACGGACAGGACGTGATCGGGAACCGGACCCGCGTGAAGGTGGTCAAGAACAAGTGCGCGCCGCCGTTCAAGCAGGCCGAGTTCGACATCCAGTACAACGAGGGCGTGAGCCACAACGCGCTCCTCGTCGACCTCGGCGTCGAGAACAACATTGTCGATAAATCCGGTTCGTGGTTCTCGTATGGAGATCTGCGACTCGGGCAGGGGAAGGAGAATTCGAAGATCTTCCTCTCCGAGAACCAGGACATCGCCCGCGAGATCGATACCCGTCTCCGGGAAGCACTTGGGCTGCCGCCACTTCCCGAGTCCGAGGCCACGCCGGGCGCGAAGGCCGTGGTCGAGAGTGAAGCGGCTTCCGTGGTCGAGGGTGAGGTTGCTTCCGAGGCCGACGAGGTGTCAGCCTCAGGCTGATCTGTGCGAGGGGCCCGACTGCCCGATCTCGGGTCGCACGTTGCCCCCGTCGAGACATAGGGCCCCGGACGACAGAATCGCACGGGGCCCTTATGTTTTAGGTCCTGTCCTGACCCGGCGCGGCGCCGTGAACACGTGTCCTTCCGGGGCATCCAAGCCCGTTCCCGACCCGAGCGGCCTACCCGGCCGATGTATCGATGAAGACTGCCGAGATCCGCAGCCGATTCCTCGAGTTCTTCCGCGAGCGGGAGCACGAGGTGTGCGCCAGTTCGTCACTCGTTCCCGGCGACGACCCCACCCTCCTGTTCACGAACGCGGGGATGGTGCAGTTCAAGCAGGTATTCCTCGGGCAGGAAGATCTGGGCTTCAAGCGGGCGGCGACTTCGCAGAAGTGTGTGCGAGCAGGCGGGAAGCACAACGACCTGGAAGAGGTCGGTGTGACGACGCGACATCACACGTTTTTCGAGATGCTCGGAAACTTCTCGTTCGGGGATTACTTCAAACGAGATGCGATTCGGTACGCCTTCGAACTGCTGACCGAGGTCTACGGACTGGACCCCGAGCGACTGTATGCGACCGTCCACCACTCGGACGACGAGGCGGCAGAGCTGTGGGCGAAAGAGATCGGCCTGCCGCCGGAGCGGATCTACCGACTAGGGGACAAAGACAACTTCTGGCAGATGGCGGATACGGGCCCGTGCGGGCCGTGTTCAGAGCTGCACTACGACGTGAGGGAAGACCGCACGCCGGTGACCTCCACGGAGGAATTCGTCGAGCTGAACGACTCCGGGCGTATCGTCGAGCTGTGGAATCTCGTCTTCATGCAGTTCGATCGTGATCAGGCGGGCACGCTGAATCCTCTTCCCGCGCCGTGCGTAGACACCGGCGCCGGACTCGAGCGGATTGCTGCCGTCCTCCAGGGTGTGGATTCGAACTATCACATCGATCTGTTCGCTCCGATGCTCCAACGGGTCGCCGAACTGGTCGGGCGGCCCTACGCCCCCGAGGCGGCCGAGAGCGTGAGCTATCGAGTGCTCGCGGACCATGCTCGAGCCGTGGCGTTTCTGTTATCCGATGGCGTGTACCCGACCAATGACGGACGGGGCTATGTGCTCCGAAGGATTCTCCGTCGGGGGGTTCGACACGCGTGGCTGCTGGGTCGACGTGAGCCGACGCTGGTCGGTG
>JBDGVS010000329.1:0-3570 GCA_039585535.1 Gemmatimonadota bacterium
CTTCGACTGGACGACTGTCTACCAGTCTGACCGCAACACCAACTTCGTGAACGACGTCATCGAGGGTACGGATACCACGACGGTGCTGACGAGGAACGCACGCGGACAGCGGGATTGGGGTGTGACGCTGGGTCTCAGCCCGGGCGCGCTGGCGACGACCCTGCTCGGCGCTCCGCCTACAGATGAGGATTCCGAGGTCGCCCAGCTCCGGAGCATGATCGGGGCGCTCCGTCCGCTGACCCTTACGTACCGAGACGGGATCTCTTCACGGTTCAATCGGGATCCGATCGACCCGAGATTCGACTACCAGCTGGGCTTTGGGGGTCTCGACAGCTATCGCTTCGTGGATGGCGACACTGCGGCGATTCTGACCGACCGCTCCAGCTGGCGGATCGGTTCCGGGGTTTCGCTCCCCGGAGGGGCAGGAGTGCAGCTTGGATACCTCATGACCGACGCGACCACGGTCGATGTGCGATCCGACCGACGCACGCGTCTCAAGACGTGGCCGGACCTTCAGGTGGGTCTTCCTACGTTGCGGCTTCCGACCTACACCGGCATCCAGACCATCAACCTCACTTCCGGTATCGTTCGCACCCAACGAGAGATCGAATTCGGGGGGCGAGCTCGGCAGCGACGTTTCGACGAGGACACGCAGATTCCCGTCGATGTCTCCATTCAGTGGCTGCGTACGCTGGTGACCTCCTACCGTGGGGCGTTCCGGCAGGGGCGAGGGGCCGACCCGACAGGCGAGACAGAGCGGGAGCTCGTGAGTCACCGCGTGTCGCTCAGCGCTCAGCTTCTTCCTCCGAGGGCGCTCGCTCGCAGTCTCGACCGACCGGTCCGCCTCTCGGCGATCGGGGCGTACCGATCGGAGCAGAACTGTCGTATCACGGTGACCGGGATCGAGTGTGTCGCCTTTCTGGATCAGGTGACCAAGACAGCGAGCCTGCAGCTCGACACGTCGGTCGGGGGCTTCGAGTTCGGTTTCCAGTTGAGCTACGATGACCGGCAGTCGTTCGTCGGTCAGCGCACGGGGTCCACCCAGTTTCAACTTGGTGTGTTCGGTCAGCTGGACTTCGCCGCCGGTGGGATCCCGCTGGGCGGGAGCTGACCACCCCGGGGCCGCCACAGTGGCAGGCTCATTCGCACATGGGGCCGTCCCGGCATGCGTGCGACTCTGGATGCATGTCCGATCCCGAGGTCCGATCTCTACGCGCGGCGGTCGCCGTGCTTGTCACGCTCAGTGCGTTTCGTTGGGTCATGGCGGGGACGGCTCCTTCCGGTTCGTTGCCGAGGGGCGACGTCGAGGCCCATGCCCTGGCGACCCGTGCTGCTGCCGCGGAAGGCGAGCGGCGGGGACTCCCCCTCGACTCGGGCGAGCGAGTGGATCCGAATCGAGCGCCGGAGATCGAGCTCGATCGCCTTCCTGGAATCGGACCGGCCACTGCTCGCGCGATCGTGGCGGCTCGCGACTCGGGCATCACCTTCCGACGAGCAAACGACCTCGAAGAGGTCAGGGGAATCGGACCGGCGCTGGTAGAACGGATCGCCCCCTATCTGGACCTGACCGTCGCCGCACCCGTGCTCCGGCGCCGCGACGGGCGGCGTTCGGGGTCCGGACCGGTCGATATCAACCGGGCGGACGAGGCTCAGCTTGCCGAACTTCCGGGCGTCGGCCCGGTGATCGCACGGCGGATCGTTTCGGCCCGGCGAGAGCGCCCGTTCTCGTCTGTGGAGGACCTCGTGCGGGTCTCTGGGATCGGTGCCGCCACCGTCACTCGTCTGGCTGGGGTAGCCACCGTTGGACGCGGTCATTGGTAGCGGTGCGATGCCAAGCTTGTAGAGTCGAGGCCCGAAACCGTATTCTGTAGGCGAGCGCGGCCCCCCGCCGCCTTGGAGAACCGCGAAAGGACCGGAGTCGATGGCAGCGAAGGTCGCTCAGGAGATCCGTCTCGGAGACCTCTTCGTCAAAGAAGGGCTCATCACCGAGCAGCAGCTACAGGAAGGATTAGCCGAGGCCAAGACGTCAGGCCATCGAATCGGTTATTCCCTGGTTCATCTCGGCTTCGTAGCCGAGGAAGAACTGACGCGCATGCTTGCCAAGCAATACCGCGTACCAGCCGTCGACCTCGCGAAGGTCACGGTCGATCCCAAGATCATCAAGCTGGTCCCGGCGGATGTGGCACGGAAACACTTCGTCCTACCGCTGAGGCGGGTCGGACGTATGCTGACCGTCGCCATGACGAACCCGACCGACTTCTCGGCGATCGATGCGCTCAAGTTCATCACGCGCCTCGAGATCGAGCCCGTGATCGTCGGCGAGTACACCCTCCAGAAGCATCTGGAGACGTACTACGGGGTGATGGATGACCCGATCAGCTCGATGCCGGAGGATTGGGACGAATTCGACGACGTCGAGGTGATCGAGGAATCGGAAGACGAGGACTACTCGGCTCTGGCCGCCGAAGTCGACTCGGCACCTGTCGTGAAGTTCATCAATGGCCTCCTCACGGATGCCGTGATGAAGGGTGTGTCCGATATCCACATCGAGCCCTACGAGAAGGAAATTCGGGTTCGATACCGGATCGACGGCGCGCTCCAGGAAGTCATGAAGCCGCCTATGAAGATGAAGGCGGCCCTGACGTCGCGTATCAAGATCCTGGCGGACCTGAACATCGCCGAGCGCCGGGTGCCGCAGGACGGGCGCATCAAGTTGAAGATGAGGAACAAGGTGGTCGACTTCCGGGTCTCCACCCTGCCGGTGATCTTCGGTGAGAAGATCGTGATGCGTATTCTCGACAAGGGAAACCTGACCTTCGATCTGACGAAGTTCGGGTTCGAGCCCAAGGCCGAGAAGGATTTCATGTGGGCCATCGACCGGCCATACGGGATGGTCCTCGTGACCGGACCGACCGGCTCCGGTAAGACGACCACGCTGTACTCGGCGCTGTCGCAGATCAACACGATCGACACCAACATCATGACGGCCGAGGACCCGGTCGAGTACAACCTCCACGGCATCAATCAGGTCCTTGTCCGCGCCGAGATCGGCATGGACTTCCCGGCGGCGCTCAAAGCGTTCCTCCGGCAGGATCCGAACATCATCATGGTCGGTGAGATCCGGGACATGTCTACGGGCGGCATCGCGATCAAGGCCGCGCTCACAGGTCACCTTGTGCTTTCGACGCTCCACACGAACGACTGCCCGGGAACCATCACTCGTTTGCTCGACATGGGCCTGGAGCCCTTCAACGTGGCGTCGGCCCTCAACCTGATCTCGGCCCAGCGACTGGCGCGGAGGATCTGTTCGAATTGCAAGGTCGAAGCGACGTACGAGGAGGAGTATCTCAAGTCGGCGAAGATCGACCTGGACTGGGCTCACTCCACCACGCTTTACAAGGGCGAGGGCTGTGATCAGTGTGGCAACTTCGGCTACAAGGGCAGGTGTGGCTTCTACGAAGTGATGATCATGACCACACCGCTCCGTAAGGCGATCATGAACGAAATGGGCACCGACGAGATCCGAGAGCTCGCGTGCTCCGAGGGCATGCTCACGCTCCGTGAAGACGG
>JBDGVS010000330.1:0-3561 GCA_039585535.1 Gemmatimonadota bacterium
ACGGGCAGTGACCCGTCGGGCGGCCCGAATCTCGGAGGCGACGGCCTCCTCGAGCTCAGTGAGCTGCTCGGGAGAGACTTCAGCCGCATCCACCTCGATATCCGAGAGGTGCTCACCCAGGTGGAACGCGGTCGTCTTCCACCCGAACCGGGTGTCCGCCACGGCGGTGAGCAGGTGCTGGGCCGTGTGCTGCTGCATGTGATCGAAGCGGCGAACCCAGTCCAGTTCCACGACGACCGACCCCGTCGGGGCCGCGCCACCGATCACGTGGCGGATCTCGCCTTCCTCCCTCCGCACATCGAGCACGGTAATGCCACCCACGGTCCCGTGGTCAGCCGGTTGGCCGCCACCCTCAGGGTAGAGCACGGTGTCGGCCAGCACGACATAGTCGTGGCCCTCCGCCTCGCCCGTCGATACGACGACGGTGTCGAGTCGCACGCACATGGGGTCGCGCTCGAACGTCGGGACTTCGACAGGGTCATCCGGTCGCATCAGATCCGTTCCAGGTGCAGACAACGTCCGTCCTCGTTGGTGGGCTCATCCTGTCACCTTCGGCACCAGCTTCCGTGGACGCCAGTGGACGAGCTGTCTAGAAGAAGAAATCGCCCCGCCCGCTGCAATGCGGACGGGGCGATTCGTTCCCGAAGCGGCAGGACCCGGCCGGCTCAGCCCGAGGCGATCACCGCGAAGTTCGCGTCCATCTCGTCCTCGTTCTCCTCGACGGTAACGACCCGGCTTTCAGGGTCGGTGGTCAGCCCGGTCCCCACCTCCACCGTGATCGTGTATTCCCCGGCGGGAACCGACTCGAAGGCGTACTCGCCCGCCGCGTTGGTGGTTGCCGCGAGTGGCTCCGCCCCATCGGCGGCAGGCGTCGCCGTAACTGTGAGGCCGGCGAGCGAAACACCGTCGACCGTCGTGGAAAGTTCACCCGTGATACTGCCGGAGAGGTCCTCTACAACCGTGAAGTCGACGTCGGCCACGTCCTCCTCGGCTCCGACCTCTACTTCGACGTCCCCAGGCTCCGTGAGAAGGTCCTCACCGACCTCGACGCTCACGACGTACGTTCCAGCCACGACTCTCTCAAAGAGGTAGCTGCCGTCGCTCTCGGTCATAACCGTGAGCGGCTCGGCGCCCTCGACAGAGGGCGTTGCCCACACCGTGAGATCGCCGGTCGAGACACCGTCTACTGTGGTGCTCACCGTGCCCGCAATGCTGCCGGTCACATCGAGGAGCTCGAAGTCGACGCCGGTCACGTCCTCGCTGAGGGCCACGCCGACCTCGACGGATGCCGGGTTGGTTGCGAGTCCCTCGGCAACCTCAACCATGACGGTGTAGGTCCCGGGCAGAAGGGCGGCGAAGATGTACGTACCATCGGCTCCGGTCTCTGCCATGTAAGACTCCGCGTCTTCCTCACCTGTCGTGGCGCTCACGGTGAGCCCCTCCACCGAGAGACCGTCCGCGGTAGGGGTGACGGTACCCGCGAGACTTCCGCGGAGATCGGTCAGCTCGAAGTCGACGCCGGTGGCGTTCTCGCTGTTACCCAGCGTCACCGACACCATGTCGGGGGTCGCCTCGAATCCTTCGCTGACCTCCACCATGACATCGTACGAACCCGGCACCAGGAAGTAGATCGTGTACGTCCCGTCCGCATCGGTCAGTGCGGTCCCTTCCATCGTCTGGTACCCCTCGACCGAACCTTCATCGGTCGGGGTGGCGACCATCGTGAGGCCTTCGACCGACCCGCCTTCTTCCGTGGGTGTGACCGTTCCCGAAATGCTGGCGGCGACGTCCATCGCTGCCACGCGGATCGTGGGCTTGAAGTTGACGCCGTTGACGCCCGCGGGGGTCTCCGGATTGCCACGCAGCACGAAGCTGCGGTTTACGTCGAAGTCGAGAACCAGCACGGTCTCACCCGGGACGATCTCGACAGGACCGCCGTCTTCGGCATCCTGAAGATTCAGCTTGATCCCGGTTTGGGCCCCGCTGGGGACCTTCAGCTCCATCTCCGTGCTTCCGTCACGGAAGGTGTACCCCTCCGCCATCGTGACACGCGCGGCCTCTACCACCAAGCGAAGCTGGGAATACGTGCCAGGCTCGATATCCGCCTCAGCCAGAGGCATCGTGGCCGCATTCTGGAAGTCCAGCAGGTTTACAAAGCCGTCAGTCCCGTCTTCCGACAGAACGATGGGCCCTCCGTCGCCCCCGACGAGGGTAACCCGCCCGATGTCGACGAGCGCCTCGCCGATGTAGTCGACCGGGGCGTCCGTGAGAAGAATCTGGATACGGGCGGCCTGCGGAGCGGGCGTGCCAGGATCTGCAGGCTCGGCAGCCGGGTCGCTGGTGGCTTCATTCGATACGTCTGCGATGCTCGTGCCTTCGCCGCACGCGGATGCGAAGAGGGCGAGCAGGAGCGCGAAAGCTCCTCTCGTGATGACATTCATGGTTTTTTTCCTGGGGGGGACTGCTACATGCTGCTCTTTAAAGCTACACGCTCCCATCGACGCTTGTCAGCGAAAATATTCGCAGCTCACATCAGGGAAGCGACGCCCCCTCGTGACCCAGCAGAATGGAGTCCAATTGGGCCAGCACGTTCGCGGGCACACCCTTGGCCGAAGCTCCCAACTGATGCCACACCAGGCGCCGATCCGGGTCGAGCAGGGCCATGTGCGGAAGGCCGGTCGCCGGAATCCAGAAGGCGTCTTCCAACCGCCCGTCGACCTCCTGGACCGTGGGGTACGCTGCAACGTGTTCCTCGAGCCAGCGAAGCGCATTCTGAGGCGAGTCGTCGACCAGAATCCCGACGACCACAATGCGATCACCGTACCGCTCCGCGACCTCTGTCGCGTGTCGATGTTGCTCACCACACGGCGGACACCACGACGCCCAGAAATCCAGAAGGACTGGCCTCCCCTGCAGGTCCGAGAGCCTGATGCGCTCTCCTGGAGACCAATCGGTGCCGGTGGATTCGACGACTTGCATCTCGCTATCCGGGAGTCGATCTCCGGGCATCGGAGGGCGATCGGGGGTGCAGCCAACCGCACCGAAAGCGAGCGCGGCCAGCACCGCGACCCTGGAGTCGATGACTACCCCACCGTGGCCCAGCATTCGATCTCGACCTTCGCGTCCAATGCCAGACCGTCGGCGCCGATCGCGCTCCGAGCCGGCTTGTGGGCGGGGAAATAGGGTGCGTAGATCTCGTTCATGGCCGGCCACTCCGACATGTCGTCGATCATGACCAGGCACTTCACAACTCGGTCCATCGAGGTGCCGTACCGCTCGAGCACCCCCTTGATGTTCTCCATTGTCTGGCGCGTCTCCGCCTGGATGCCGCCTTCCACCACGACCACTTCTCCAGGAGCGTTCCCCACCTGACCTGAGAGGTACAGCATGTGACCCACGCGCACCGCCTCGCTGAATGGGAAGCCCATGGCTTCGGACTCGGGCGTCGTGAGGTAGGCGACCTCGGGCGCCGCCATCTGAGCCGGAGCCACGTCACCGTCCTCCACCCCCTCGCAGCCGAGGAGACCACCGACGGCCAGAGCGATAAGGAGGGCGCAGCGC
>JBDGVS010000331.1:0-4299 GCA_039585535.1 Gemmatimonadota bacterium
CACCGAAGGGAAGTCTTGGCGGATCCGCCCGGGATGATCAAAGAGGGGTGGAGTTACTGGTTCACGCACACGGGCTGGAAGCTTCTGCTGCCGGTGGTCGTCGTGGCAGGAGTGGTGGTGGCCTAGATGGTGCGCTGACCCTCGACTTCTTCGGCAGCTCCCGGACCGTCGTGGACTCAGGTCTTCGTGAGCGCGCTCCAGCTCTCGGCGACTGCTCCCACATCGGCGTTGTCCGCGCCGATCCGACGCAGAACATCGATCGCGCACCGCTCGATGACGGCGTGACCTGCCACCTCGTCCGACACGTCGAGATCGAGGCTCAACGACTCGGAGCGATAGAAGAGGTTGATCCCCATCCCGCTGGTGGCGGCCGCGGCTGGGTCTTGCGAGCCGAGGTTCAGCGATTCGAGCGCAGGAGCCATCGGATCACCTGTGACGTCGAGAGGGTCGGAATACCGGAGCGTTCCACTGCGCCCCCCCGGTCGCCACACGACGGCGACGCGCTCCCAGTCGGGAAGTCGTTCCTGGCGCAGAACTGCGCCCGTGACTCGTGCGTAGACCAGCGCGAGACGGGGCAACTCGGACTGGGAACCCGGCCTGAGCAGCGCGACCCACATTTCGCGACTCCGCCACTCTCCGACCTTACCCTCGCCCTCCTCGTGCCAGTGGTGTCGACCCGCTTGAATTTCGGTCAACTGCAGCGCCGCGCAGATCTCCCGCTCCGAGCCCAGCATGTTCAGCAGCGCTTTCATGTCTGACTCCACTCACGCAACTGTGCGACCGAGGCGGTGACACCACCGCAGACGATGACGAGAACGGAGGCGAACCCCTCGACCTCCGGCAGCCCTTCGTACACGACCGCCAGCGCCGCCCCACACGCGGGCTCCACCACGATTCGGTGATCGTGGAGGAAGCGATGACAGGCGGCGACCGCGGCCTGGTCCGAGACGACGGCGCTCCGAATCGGGTGCCGGGTCGACCACTCGAACGCCTGGTCGCAGATACGTTTGGCGCCCAGCGACGTGGCGATGCTCGTGATGGCCTCCAGCTCCACGGGTCGGCCCGCCTCGCACGCCCGAGCGAAGGACTCGGCTCCTGTGGTCTCGGCGGCGATCAGCGGAATATCCGTCCATCCGTTCCGATGTAGCCCCTCCGCTACGCCGCACAGGAGCCCGCCGCCTCCGACCGAGAGCACGACGGCATCCGGTCGTACGCCCGACCTCGCGACTTCGTCCATCAGGCTGGCGTGTCCTTCCCAGATCAGCGGGTCGTCGAATGGGTGCAGGAAGGCGTCGGACGGTTCGACTATCGAGAGTGCATGCTCGTTGGCTTCGTACCACGAAGAGCCATGTACCACGAGCTCGGCGCCCTCCTGCTCGATGAGTGCCTTCGCTCGATCAGTGGTGGTTTCTGGTACGACCACGACCACCGGCACGGCCAGATGTCGCCCTGCGTAGGCCACGGCGATGCCCGCGTTGCCGCCCGACGAGGATACGAACCGGGTCGCACCGCGGCGGGCGTATTCCTGGCAGGCGAATCCGATCCCACGGATCTTGAACGAACCTGGTGGCTGCATGGCATCAAGCTTCAGCCATACCGAACTCCCGTGACTGCGCGTGAGAGCGCGGGATTCGAGGAGCGGCGTCTCGATGTGTAAGGGTGTCATGAGCCCGGTGTTGAGGGTTCGCTGGCCAGATGCGCTTGGGCCAGGGCCCGGTTGGTCTCGACCTCGAATGCGGAGAACGAGGTCGTGTCTGCGTTCAGCACCCCAAGGTTGTCGAGGGCGATCAGAGCCTGGTACAGGAGGTCATCCCCCTCCTCGACCCCTCGCTCGAGTGCGCGTCGAAAGAGCGGCTGATCCTCGGGAGAGGCCCACTTTCCGAGGAGCCACACGATCGTGCTCGCTTGAGGATGGGACAGATCGGGCTCGACGAGTCCGAGGAGGGCCAGGCGCAGTGCGTCGATGTCGGCGCGGTCCAGCTCGACCTCCATGACCTCCGGACCGAAGCCCTCCAGACGGCCTCCGCTCTCTTCGGTACGCCACCGCGTCAGGAGCTCGCTCACCCGCCACAGGAGGTCCGGATCCACATCGTCATTGCGGATCGAAGCGAGGATATCCGGAACGGACGTCACAGGGAATCTCCGGAGGTTTCCGCGGTGTCGTCGACTCCGGGCGAGGCACCGAGTTCTGTGATCGCCGCGACGAGGGCGCTGCGGAGTGCCGCGGCGCGGATCTGGCTCGGGTTCGTATGAACCTTCACCGAGTCGACCGACACGGCGTAGCTGAGGCGCAATGGCTGCCCAAACGCCCCTCCGGACGTTTGCTCTTCGACCGAGACGTCCGCGCCCACGAGCGAGGGTATCGGGTGCTCGTCGCTACTCATCACCGTACCGAAGAGCGTGCGCTCGCTCGTGATCGCTCCGGGCTCGACGAAGATCCGATCACCCGTGGCGGCCAACGTAGAGCCGGCCAGCGCGAGAACCACCGCGAGGGCCAGGACGAGCCACCAGAAGAGGCCCTGACCTGCCACACCGGCCCATCCCATGTAGATCGCCAGAACGAGCAGGCCGACCCCGAAAATACGTCTGCCGGGCTCAGTCAGCCGGATACGCATGCGATCACCGTCCCGCTCCGGCCGCAAACCCCTCTCTCTCGCCAGCGACCCACCGACGCTCACGCCCAGGACCGCGAGGACCAGGAGCGGTGCGCGAATCGAGAAGCTCCTCACGTCGTCGGGCAGGTTCCGCCACAGGGTAACGGGGAGATTTCCGGTGGTGTTCTGATATATCACCAGTGCCGCGATCACTCCGATGATCGGGAAGATGAAGAGCAGGACCCCGTTGTCCATGTGACCCGCGCGGCTCCCGGGTCGCTCGTTGCGGTGCATCGCTGGCTCCTCCGGTGGCCTTTGCCTGTTCTTGCTGCACTAGCGCGCGTGAGGCCGCCTAGCCAGCCCGATCACGGAGGCAACATGTCGTCCGACCGTCCGAAGCGGCAACCGAAAAGCAGGGAGCTCCACGCCACTCCCGTTCCCGCCAGCGGCTATGTCACGTGGGTCGATCCACATCTACTCGCCAACTCTCTCCTGCCGCCGCATCTTGCACGCCATGGATTCTCCCCCCCGCTCGTCCCAGGACCGCGCCATTCCGCACCCGACGGTAGTCGGCCCGTACCAGGTGCGTGAGTTGATCGGAGAGGGTGGGATGGGCGTGGTGTACGCCGCGGAGCAGCTTCACCCCGTTCGGCGGCGCGTGGCGCTCAAGATGATGAGACCGGACATGGTCTCACCCGATGTGGTGACCCGGTTCGAGGCGGAGCGTCAAGCGCTCTCGGCCATGGACCACCCGGGGATCGCGCGCGTCCTCGATGCAGGCGTGAGTGACGAGGGTCGGCCGTACTTCGTGATGGAATTGGTGAAGGGCATCGCCATCGACAAGTACTGTGACCGCTTCCGGCTCACCGAACGAGAGCGTCTCGGCCTCTTCGTGGCACTCTGCGAGGCAGTGCAGCACGCGCACCAGAAGGGCGTAATCCATCGGGACCTCAAGCCGGCGAACGTTACGTTCTCGTAACGGAGCTCGACGGGAAGCCCGTCCCGAAAGTGATCGACTTCGGCATCGCCAAGGCCACCGGTCGCACCTTGGCATCGGACCCGATGATGACGATGCTGGGCCAGCCGATCGGCACGCTGGCGTACATGAGTCCCGAACAGGCGGAAGGGTCCGAGCTGGACGTGGACACACGCGCCGACGTGTATTCACTCGGGGTCATTCTCTACAAGCTCCTGTCCGGCGCCGTCCCGTGGGATCCGCGGGAGTCCACGGTCCCCCAGTTTCTCGCGAAGCTGCTGAGCTCCGAAACGCTGCCCCCGCTCCCGAAGGAACGGCTGGCGGTACACGCGGAGACTGCAGAACAGGTCGCCCTCGCGCGAGGTACTGATCTCGATCGCCTGAGAAAGACGCTGTCCGGGGACATCCAGTGGGTCGTAATGAAGGCGATCGAGAAGGACCGCAATCGTCGGTACGAGACCGCCAACGGCCTGCGGCTCGACCTGATTCGGTATATGCGTGGCGAGGCGGTGATCGCTCGCCCCCCAAGCACCCGGTACCGTCTGCGCCGATTCGTCGGCCGGAATCGGCGTGGCGTCGCCGCGGCGGCCTTCGCGGTCATTCTTCTGGCCACGGGCGCGGCGATGACCACCCTCGGACTCCTGCGAGCCAGAGCTGCCGAAGCCGATGCACTCGCCGCCCGTGAGCAGGCGCAGCTCCAGGCAGAGGCGGCCGAGGAGGTGGTGAACT
>JBDGVS010000332.1:0-3549 GCA_039585535.1 Gemmatimonadota bacterium
TGTCCCATCGGCTTGAATCGCCACAGGTCTATGGTCGATCGTCGTGCCGACGGAGAGCCGCTGGGCGGAGGTGTTCGCGTCCACGCGGGCGACCGGCGGCCAGGCGACGTTGACGGGGATTCTGAGTTCAGGCGGGGCACCCGTCGCGTCTGCGGCCAGCACAGCGCTCGCGACGATCTCGAATGTCCCTGCCTGATAGGCCTGGAGAACGCCGTCACGGTAGCGGAGGACGTCACGGGGGGCGGCGAAGCGCACCGCGACGTCCACCGGCGCTCCCGAACCGTCGACGACGATCACCTCGAGGGAAGCCGTCTCACCGGCGACGACGTCGACCGCGGCCGGGGTCGCCACCAGACGGAGGGACGCCTCCTGCGCTCCGACAGGTGCGTTCCCCGGCAGGGCCAGAAGAAGCGCGCTCAGCGCGGGGACGCACAGGCTCAACAGAGGCGGCGACGGTCGGTGTCTGTACATTACGCAACTCGAAGATGGGTTCGGTCCGGCCGCAGAAGGTGTCCGGACGCGCCCTGTAGGAGCAAGGCGCGATGCGCCCGGTCCATCGAGTGCCTTGTCTCAGATCCGGAGTTATCGAAGGTCATGCAAAGATCCCTCGTTCGAATTGCCTCGGCCGTAACGCTGATTCTCGCGTCGGCGTCCCCCGTTCTCGGTCAGAACCGGGTGACCAACCCGGTGGACTTCTTCGGCCATGAGGTGGGCGCCGACTACGTGCTCTTCAACTACGAAGCGATGCACGAGTACGTCATCCAGCTCACCGGCGAGTCCGACCGAATGGTCCTGGACACGATCGGTTTCACCGAAGAAGGGCGCCCGCAATTCCAGGCGATCATCACCTCGCCGGCCAACCACGCGAATCTCGAGGAGTACCGGGAGATCAGTCGCAGGCTCGCCAAATCCGAGGGCGTGAGCCGAGAAGAGGCACAGCAGTTGGCGACGGACGGCAAGGCGATCATCTGGATCGACGGCGGGCTCCACGCGACCGAGGTCCTCGGCGCCGCTCAGCTCACGGAGATGATCTATCGACTCAACGAGTATTCCGACGTTGAGACGCTCCGGATCCTCGACGACGTGGTGATCCTCGCGACGCACGCGAACCCGGACGGTATGACGCTGGTGTCCGACTGGTACATGCGCATCGACGACCCGATGGCGCGGTCCACCTCAGGCGTTCCGGTGCTCTACAACAAGTATGCAGGGCACGACAACAACCGCGACTTCTACATGGCTGCGCTCGCAGAGACGCAGAACATGAACCGGTCGATGTATCGTGATTGGTTCCCTCAGATCGTCTACAACCACCACCAGACGGGCCCCAGCGGAACGGTCATGTTCGCGCCGCCATTTCGCGATCCTCCGAACCACTACCTCGATCCGCTCATCATCACGTCGCTGGATCGTGTCGGGTCGAACATGCACCAGCGCTTCGTGCTCGAAGGGAAGGGCGGCACGACGATGCGCTCTGGAGCGCCGTACTCCACCTGGTGGAACGGCGGGCTGCGGACCACGCCCTACTTCAAGAACATGATCGGTCTCCTCACGGAGACGATCGGGAATCCGACGCCGATCGAAATCCCGTTCATTCCGGGTCGCCAGATGCCGAAAGCGGATATGCCGCTTCCCATCGAGCCTGGTCCGTGGCACTTCCGGCAGTCGGTCGAATACTCGCAGACGGCGAACTGGGCGGTGCTCGACTACGCGTCACGCAATGCGGACCACCTGCTGTTCAACATCTGGCAGATGGGACAGAACTCCATTGCGCGTGGCGAGACTGACTCGTGGACGACGCTGCCCTTCGAGATCGATGATGCTGCGGAAGCGATGGATCGTGGGTCGCGAGACGATTGGGAGCGGATCCTGCGCGATCCGACCGATCGCAATCCGCGTGGCTTCATCATCCCGGCGGATCAGCGCGATTTTCCGACGGCTACCAAGTTCGTGAACACGCTCCTGTACAACGGTGTGGACGTCCATCGCGCCACCTCCGACTTCACGGTGGAGGGCACAGCGTATCCTGCGGGTTCGTACGTGGTGAAGGGCGATCAGGCCTTCCGCCCGCACGTACTCGACATGTTCGAAAAGCAGCAGCACCCGAACGACTTCGCTTTCCCGGGTGCACCGCCGACCGCGCCGTATGACAACACCGGGTGGACGCTCGCGTGGCAGATGGGTATCGACTTCGACCGCGTCATGGAGGGCTTCGATGGTCCCTTCGAGGTGGTCGCCGATGTGATCGAGACGCCTCCGGCTGGTATGGTGGCGGGTGCGCAGAATGCACGCGGCTACGTCGTGGATCACATCAACGACGCCTTTATCGCGGTGAACCGCGTGCTCGCGGCCGGTGATGAGGCATGGTGGTACACGGATGGTCTGACGGTAGGCGGTCAGACCTTTGCAGCTGGGGCGTTCTACCTCGAAACCGACCGGGACGTGATTGAGCGTCTCGCTGCAGAGAAGGGTCTCAACTTCGTGGGCGTGACCGATCGTCCGAGCGGAGCGGCTATGGAGCTGGAGCCGGTCAAGATCGGGCTCTGGGACCAGTACGGTGGGTCCATGCCGTCCGGTTGGACGCGCATGATCCTGGAGGACTTCGAGTTCGACTTCGACGTGCTCTTTCCACCCGACTTCGACGAGGGCGACCTCGACGATTACGACGTTCTCCTGTTCGAGGACGGTGCGATTCCAGGCCTGGGCGCGGACAACAACCGGGGATTCTTCGGTGGTCGGGGTCCGGATCCGGAGACGGTTCCGGAGGAGTACCGTCGACGCATGGGGCGTGTGACTGCGGAGGGCACCATTCCGCAGATCCTGGACTTCGTGCGTGACGGCGGTGCGGCCATCGCGATCGGTTCCTCCTCCAACCTCGCGTATCACGCCGATCTACCGATCGACAATCACCTGGTGGAGAATGGGCGTCCGCTGACGCGTGAGCAGTACTTCACGCCCGGCTCGGTGCTCGACATGAAGGTGGAGCATGCCAGCCCGTTGACGCATGGCTTCGATGATCGCACGGACGTGCTCTTCAGCCATTCGCCGACCTTCTCCCTGCGGCCTGGCGCCGAACAGCAGGGGGTACGCCGTATCGGTTGGTACGACAGCCCGAGCCCGCTCAGGAGTGGATGGGCGTGGGGCGAGCAGTACCTCGAAAACGGAGTCGGAGCGATCGAGGCGGACTACGGAGAGGGCAAGATCTTCCTCTTCGGACCCAAGATCACCTTCCGGGCCCAGTCACACGGGACCTTCGGCTTCCTGTTCAACGGTATCTACTACGGTTCGACGGACGACCGTCCGATATCGCAGGACTGATGGGAGTCTGCTGACTGCCGCAGGGCGGTAGCGTACGAATGAAACGGGGCGCCTGGCCGAAGCCAGGCGCCCCGTCGTCACATCGGCGATGAGCTTCCCGGCTCAGGTAGGCTGATCGGTGGGACGCACGAGTATCTCGCTGACCGAAACGTGGTCGGGCGCGGTTACGGCGAATTCGACCGCACGGGCGACGTCTTCAGGCTGCAGTGTGCGAAGCCCGGACCAGGCATC
>JBDGVS010000333.1:0-5031 GCA_039585535.1 Gemmatimonadota bacterium
GGACGGATGCGTTCCGGATCCGTGATTGGCTTCGTACCACTCGATCAGGGACTGAAATTGCTCAGTCCCCGACTTCACGCACGAGTGATCCGGCACGTTCCCCATCATCACGTTGGCGGCGAAGATGTTACCGGTGGTCGAGTCCTCCCAACCGGGAGCGTAGACGGGAATACCCGCCTCCTTGGCGGCAAGCATCCACGAATTCTCTGCCGGGATCTGGAAGTGCTCGACGAAGCTGGGATCGTCGAGAATCTGGAAGAGGAACTCGGATGGGAGCTTCCGGTCACCTGTCTCGGCCGCCTGCTGCCAGCAGGCAACCAGCCTTCCTTCGAGATGACGCATCACTGTCTCGGGGATACATGTATCCGTGACCCGGTTCATGCCCCGCTCGTAGAGTGCCTGCTCGTCGGCAGCCGAGAGATCACGCCACGACGAAATGATCTCGTATTCGCGGTTGGCAACGAGGTTGAACACGTCTTCTTCAAGGTTCGCCCCCGTGCACGAAATGGCGTGGACCTTTCCCTCCCGGATCATTCGAGCGAGTGAGATCCCGAACTCACCGGTGGACATCGCCCCGGCCATGGCCACGAGCATCTTCCCGCCTGCATCGACGTGCGCCTCGTACGCCTTCGCCGCATCCACGACCTCGCGCGCGTTGAAGTGCAGGTAGTGCGTCGACATGAAGTCTCGAATCGAGCCCAACTCGTCCCTCCCGAAGCCGTGATTCCGAAGCGGAGAAGTCTACCCACCCACTGGGGTCGCGTCGAACTCCACGGTGGTTAGAATCACCGAGTGACCAAACCCATCGAACACGGTGTCCACCTCGACGTGGACGGACCCATCGCCCGTATCACCCTCGACCGTCCGGAGCAGCACAATGCGCTCCGACTCGAGGACGTGACGAGGCTGCGCGCGTTCCTGGACGAGGTCGAAGGTCACGAAAGTGTGCGAGCGGTGCTGGTGACGGGATCGGGTGCGCGGACGTTCTGCGCCGGGGCCTCCCTCCAGCAGATGGAGAGTGGTGAGATGAGTGGTCAGATCTTCGACACACTCACGGATCGACTCGCGCACCTCGCCCTGCCGACGGTCTGTGTTCTCAACGGAAGTATCTATGGGGGCGGAGCAGAGCTGGCGCTCTGCTGCGATTTTCGCGTCGGGTCACCGGATGTCCGACTGGCGGTCCCCGCGGCACGCCTCGGCGTCTGCTACCCGGTCGGGGGGCTGGGACGGTACGTCCGCCGCCTCGGACTTCCCGTAGCGAGCCGTATTCTGCTGGCGGCCGAGGAGCTGGATGCGGCCGAGTTGCACCGGGTGGGATATCTGACGCACCTCGTCGACCGGGACGAGTGGAACGACACGGGCGAGGGACTCGCTGCACGGCTCTCCTCACTCGCTCCCCTCGCCGTCCAGTCTATGAAGCGCATCATGCTGGACGTCGCGGAGGGGGTGGTCGACGAAGCCCTCGCGTCCGAACTCATCGACCGCTGCACGACGTCGGAGGATCTGGCCGAGGGTCTGACCGCACATCGCGAAGGACGCGCGCCGGTATTCACGGGACGCTGACGTCCGATTGCACGCAGGGCCTCCGCAGCGCCTATTTCGCGGATGCCCCCCCCTTCAGCCCCGAACCGAGGGCAATGAGCAGTCGGCGGAGACACCACCGAACGTGCTCCTGATCGTCGCGGACGACCTGGGTTACGCCGATCTCGGCGTGTACGGGAGCGACATCCGCACCCCGAACATCGACGCCCTGGCTGCGGAGGGGATTCTTTTCACGCAGTTCCACGCGGGACCGTCGTGCGGACCGACCCGAGCGATGCTGCTGACCGGGAACAACAACCACGTCGCGGGCACCGGTCGCCAGGCCACCTTCATCGAGGGACTGCCTGGCTACGAAAACCGGCTCTCCGACAGGGTCGCCCCCTTCCCTCGGCTGCTCGCTCAGGCGGGTTATCACACGTCCATGGCGGGGAAGTGGCATCAGGGCATGGCGCCGGAACAGGATCCACGAAGCGGCGGATTCGAACGGTATTGGAGCATGCTCAACGGAGCGGGGAGCCACTACGGTGCTCTCGGATTCTTCGAGGGGGGTTCCACCTACCGGACCGATGCCGGGGAGGCCGAGTGGCCGGAGGGTGCGTACAGCACCGCATGGTACACAGACCAGATCGTGGGTTTCATGGAGGAGGCGCAGAGCCAGGAACGCCCCTTCTTCGTTTTCGGCGCGTATACCTCGCCGCATTGGCCACTGCAGGTCCCGGACGAGTACCTCGACCTCTACGCGGGGCGGTACGACGAAGGGTACGACGTCTGGCGAGAACGGAACTTCGAGAGACTGAAGGCCGCCGGTATCGTCCCCACGTCGAGCGAACTACCGCCACGCAACGAGAGGCTTACGCTCTGGACGGCACTCACTCCGGAAGAGCAGCGGACCAGCGCGAGGGCGATGGAGCTGTACGCATCGATGGTCGAGAACCTCGACCACCACGTCGGCCGCCTGGTCTCGTGGCTGAAGGACAACGGTCAGTATGACAACACGCTGATCGTCTTCATGTCCGACAACGGCGCGGCCGGGGAGGACTTCTACAACCGTGGCGAGTACGTCGATTACCTCCGGGCCAACTACGACAACGCCCCGGAAAGCATGGGTCGCCCGGGCTCCTGGGTCGCGTACGACGAAGTTTGGGCCGAGGCGGGGTCTGCGCCGTTCTCCCGACGCAAGACGTATTCACGTGAAGGCGGGATGGTCGCTCCGATGATCGTGCGTGGCCCGTCGGTGTCGGCGCGTGGCGCCATCGAGGACGCCTACGTCACCGTCATGGATCTTGCTCCCACCTTCATCGAGTTGGCCGGCGCTTCGTACCCGAACGACGGCTCGGTCCGGCCGATGCTGGGTGAGTCGATGACGGGGCTGCTCTCTGGAACCGCTGACCGCGTCCACGGGGACGACTACGTCACCACGCTGTACCACGCGAATCGCGGCTTCGTACGACGAGGCCGCTGGAAGCTGGTGAGCCTGGAGCCCCCATTCAGCACGGATGAAATGCAGCTCTTCGACATCCTGGCCGACCCGGGGGAGACGCGGGACCTCAGAGGAGCCGAGCCGGCGATCCATGCGGAGATGCTGGCACTCTGGGCGAGCGAGAAAGAGCGCCTCGACATTCGGTTCGAGTCGGAACGCCCGGTGCGCTGAACTACACGGACGCGAGCCCGGCTATCGCCGCCGTTCGTGCAGTCCTACCTCGTCGCTCCACCCTTCTGCAGCACGCGCCCGGCGCGCCGATCGGTGAAGTCCCCGTCCTGTATGGTCGGCACTCCATTGACCAGGACGTGCACCATGCCCTCCGAGTAGTGGTGTGGGTCCGTGTACGTCGCCACATCGCGCACCGCAGCAAGATCGAAAACCGCGATGTCCGCGACTGCGCCAACCCGCAGCACCCCACGGTCAGGCATCCCGAACACCGTAGCCGGCAGAGACGTCATGCTCCGGATCGCGTCTTCGAGCGAAACGACACCGAGCTCGTTCACATAGAGCCGCAGCTTTCGCGCGAACGCCCCGTAGTTACGGGGATGTGGGACGCCTTCACCCATCGGCCCAAGGCCCCCATCCGACGAAGTCATCGTCCACGGCTGCTTCATGAGCGTGGCGACGTCGTCGTCGTGCATGTTGTACGAGACGATACTCGGGCCACCCTGCCGAATGAGATCCGCAGCGGTCTCGATGGGGTCCTCATCTCGCTCCGCGGCAAGGTCACTCAGCAGGCGCCCCTCGATCGACGGATCGGGCTGGAATCGTCGGAACTGGATGCGATCCGCGCCGCCGCGCCGCGCGAGGCCGTCGACCATCCCCTGCCGAATCAGCGCCATCGTGTCCGGATCGGCCATGCGCGACAGGAGCATGTCCCTGCCACCCGCCTGTGACCAGCGTGGGAGCAGGGCTGCCTCGAGACCAGTCGCTGATGCCGTGTACGGATACTGGTCCGCGAAGATCTGGACGCCGTCGGCGCGGGCCCGCTCGACGCGCTGCACGATCGCCGCTCCATACCCCCACACGAGCGGTCCGAGCGCCTTCACGTGCGTGAGAACCGCCGGAATGCCGGCGACCCGCCCGACCTCGATCACCTCGTCGACCGCAGCGATCAGTCCGACGCTGTACGTGGATTCGTCGCGATAGTGACTCGTATACGACCCGCCGTAGGGCGCGACTACCTGAGCGAGAGCCTGGATCTCTTCGGGAGGAGCGTAGCTGCCCGGCACGTAGAACGTGCCCGACGAGAGGCCCCAGGCCCCCTCCTCCATGGCGGAGGCCACGATATTGCGCATCCGGGCCAACTCCTCCGTAGTCGCCACACGGTCGAAGGTCCCGATCACTTCGCGACGCACCGAGCCGTGGCCCACGAGTTGAGCGACGTTCACGCCGAGACCATCCGCGACGAGTTCGGCATACTGACCAGCGATATCGGTCGGGCCGCCTCCATCGGGGTTCACGAAGACCGTCGTGAGTCCCATGGCCAGGAGCGGCTCCCCGTGACTCAACTCGGGCGTCGCGAGGCCCGGACCCGCATGCGAGTGGACGTCGATGAAGCCGGGCGTGACATACAACCCCGTGGCGTCGATGGTCAGATCGGCGTCGACTCCATCGAGCTGTCCGATGGCAGCGATCCGATCGCCTTCGACCAGAACATCCGCACGGATCCACGGGTTGCCGCTTCCGTCCATAACCCGTCCGTTCCGAATGAGGATCGACCGCTCCTGGGCGGAGGAGGACGAGCCCAGCATCAGCGAGAGGCCGACAGAGATGAGGAGTGAGCGGAGCATGTGTGGAGGGGTTGGAGTCAGCGGTACCCGGCACGGGCGAAGCTACGGCTGGTCGGGCGACGAGGGGAGGTTCGGTTGAGGGACCACCTGGCGCTGGAGAAAACGCTCAGCACCCTCGACGGACAGGGCTATAAAGCCTACCGCGCGTTGGCCGGGCGGTGGGAGTTCGAGGACTTCGTCCTTCACGTCGACCGCGTGCAGGGAGATCCGTTC
>JBDGVS010000334.1:0-3530 GCA_039585535.1 Gemmatimonadota bacterium
GCCTGCGCTCGCGGGACGTTCGCCGAGCTATCTGGCACGGCAACTTTACGACCTGGATACGGGCAACCGCAGAGGTATGTGGTCGTCCCTCATGACGGACGCGGTTTCGGGGATCACACGCCACGAAGTCGTCGATATCGTCGCATACCTGGCGAGTCTGGAGCCGTAGCCCGAGCTCAGCCCAGGCTGGAGCGCACACCCTCTACGATGTCCGTCGTCTGAATGAGCACCAGATTGGCGGCCTGACCGAGCGGTACGTAGCTGTCCACTGCCCGGACGCTGCGGAGTTTGCCCGGATACGCTGCCTCCGCCAGATCGGCGATCACAGCGTCGGCGATGCCTCCTCCGGTGTGCCGACACTCGTCGGCCACGACGACGGCTCGCATCCCTTCTGCCTCCCGACGGATGGCTTCGAGCGGGAGCGGATTGAGCCACCGGACGTCGAGCACCTTCACGGCCAGCCCGTGCTCGCGTTCGAGGATGCGCTGGGCCTGAAGGCTCATGCGAAGTCCGTTCGCGTAGCTCACGAGGAGTATCTGCGCGTCGCCCTCAGGAGGGTGGACGCCGACCTCACCGGGCAGGATGGCTTCACCGGGAAGTGGGTAGTCGCTCAGCCACCCGCCGTCGCCCGCCTCGTGGAGATCCCGCTCGTGATAGAGCGCGATCGGCTCCAGAAAGAGCGCCACCCGCCCGCACGCGGCAGCCGTGGCGATGCAGCCCCGCAGGAGCTTCACCGCCTCATCTCCTCGTGACGGCGTTGCGATCAGGAGACCCGGGATATCCCGAAGGCCGCCGATGCTGTTGTCGTTGTGGAAGTGCCCACCGAAGCCCTTCTGGTAGGCGAGCCCGGCCACGCGCACGACCATCGGGTTCTGGTACTGGCCGGAGCTGAAGAACTGGAGCGAGGCGGCCTCGCCCCGGATCTGGTCGAGTGCGTTGTGGATGTACGCCAGGTACTGGATCTCCGGGATCGGTAGCAGGCCAGACATCCCGGCGCCCTGAGCCAGCCCGAGAATGGTGGTTTCGTCGAGTTGAGTGTCGAAGACGCGACGCTGACCGAAGCGTTTCTGCAGCCCCGCCGTCACGTAGTACACCCCGCCCTTTCGCCCGACGTCTTCGCCGAAGACGACCACCTCGGGCCTCTTCAACATCTCGTCTGCGAGGCCCGCGCTCAGGTGGGCCGCCATCGTCCGCTTCACCGGAGTCGTGACCTGCTCCGGGGGTTCGTCGCCCCAGAGTTCGGTGCGTGCCGCCGGATCGGGCACGGCGAGCGCCGAGGCACGAACCGCCTCTTCGTCGTAGGGAGCCAGTGGCTCGACGACCGCAGCCACGGTCGCGAGCTGTCCACGTTGGGCAGCGTCCTCACCCGCTGCGTCAACGTGCGCGCGCACCCGGGCGACGATCTCCTGTAGCTGAGCTGGCGTCGCCGCGCCGAGCTCGATGAGTCGGAGCGCGTTACGAACCAGTGGATCACGCGCCTCGATGCTGCGGATCTCCGCGGCAGTCCGGTAGGCCGTCTCGATATCGCTGCCGGCGTGTCCCCAGAGCCGTTCCGTGGCGAGCCGGAGGAAGACCGGTACCCGGCGACTACGGCACACATGCACCGCCTGATCCACCACGTCCCAGACGTCGTCGACCTCCCCATCGGCCTCGAAGTAGCGGAGGTAGCGGAGTGCTCCGAAGGTCTCGGAGATCCAACGCTGCGGCGTCTCGACTGAGATCCCGATGCCATTGTCTTCGCACACGAAGAGGATGGGCATGGGGTTACCTCGGCGCAGTCCGTAGCGAGCGGCGTTGATGCCGCTCAGCGCCGTCGCATGGTTGGCCGAAGCGTCCCCGAAGGAACACATGACGATCGCGTCGTCCGGCACCCCGGGATCATGCTCGAGTCGCCGAGAGCGCCCCAGGGCAAAGGCCATCCCCACGGCCTTCGGGAGATGCGAGGCAATCGTGCTGGTCTGTGGTGGAACCCAGAGGGGGTGGCTCCCCCACACCTTGTGACGTCCCTGCGAGATCGGGTCGTCTTTGGAGCCGCAGATCGACAGCATCGTGTCGAGTACAGGGTCGACTTCGGGCGCATGGCGGGCACGGGCCATCATGAAGCCGCCGGATCGGTAGTGCAGGAAGCTCGGGTCGGTGCCTCGAAGCTGTGCGCCGATGACGGCGTTCTGTTCGTGCCCCGCGCTCGAGATCGTGTAGTACGAAAGACCACGCGCCTTGAGGCGCCGTGAGGCGGCATCCGTCGACCGGCTCGCGACCTGATCCTCGAAGAGACGGCGGGCGGCACCGGCGGTCAGCCCCGAACCCGCGCGGATCGGTGCATCGTGATCGAGCAGCCGGGACGCGGGAGTCGCTTCGTCAAGCGTGGCGTCGAGCCTCTCCTCGGCGGCGGTAACGCGATCCGTGGACAAGGATCGAACTCCTGACTTCAGACGGAACGGGTGGTCGTGGGCGGATTCCGCCGGACCGAGCGCGGCCAACCTATACGGTGACGGGCGTGACTGTCGAGTGGTGGCAGCCACCGGCGGGTACCGCGCCGCTTTCCTCTCCCGCGATAGCACGACACGTTGGGACTGACAGTGAAACACAGCCCACAACGCGCACACCGGCCATGAAGACACCACTCACTCCCATGGAATTCGCCCGACGGGCCCGCTCTCTGCATGGGTCGCGCGAGGCTGTCGTCGATGGGGACAACCGCTGGACGTACGAGGCTTTCTTCGATCGATGCGACCGCTGGTCGAGCGTCCTCCAGCGCGGTGGCGTCGAGAAGGGTGACCGGGTCGCCTACATCGCCCCGAATACACACAAGCATCTGGAGGGCTACTACGCCGTCCCTCAGATCGGTGGGGTCATCGTGCCGCTCAACTACCGCCTGCTTCCGTCCGACTGGGTCTACATGGTGACCCACTCGGGCAGCAAGGTCATCTGCGTGCACGAGGACTTCCTGGACCAGGTCGACTCCGTCCGCGACCAGATGCCCTGTGTGGAGCGCTTCGTGGCACTCGAAGGTCAGCGGCCGGGTTGGGAGAGCTACGAGGAGTTGATCGACGGGGCGGTGCCCGACTTCACGGCGCCGGAGGTCTCTGAAGACGACCTGCTGGCGATCAACTACACGAGCGGCACGACGTCGGACCCGAAAGGCGTCATGATCACCCACCGCAATGCCTGGGTGAATGCGGTAGGCACGCTCGTGCATCATCCCATGACGTGCGGCGACAGCTATCTGTGGACGCTGCCCATGTTCCACGCGAACGGTTGGACGTTCACATGGATCGTCACGGCCGTTGGCGGTCGTCACGTATGCGCGCGAAAGGTCGATGCGCCGACGGTGTTCGGGCTGGCCGAGCGGGAGGACATCACCATGCTGTGCGCGGCACCCACCGTCCTGATCATGATCGCCAACGCACCAGAGGAGATGCGCGCCTCTGCTCCATCCGGGGTTCGCGTCCTGACTGCGGGCGCCCCGCCCGCTGCCGACACCATCGAGCGGGTCGAAGGGGAGTTGGGGTGGACGGTGACGCACGTGT
>JBDGVS010000335.1:0-3529 GCA_039585535.1 Gemmatimonadota bacterium
CGGCGACCGGCGCAGGCTCAGCAAACGGCTCCGGTTCAGCAACGGGCTCGGGCTCTTCGTACGGCTCCGGCACCGGCTCCTCATAGGACACCGCGTCCATCGGCGGCTCCGGCTCGGGATCGTCCATGATCGCCGGTGTGTGCGGCGCTTCGTCGACCGGCGGCTGTGCGACTGGCTCTACCACTTCCGGCACCGGCGCAGGCTCGGGCTCAGGAGGAGCGGGTGCCTCAACTACCGGCTCCGGCGCCTCAAACGTCGGGGGCGCAGGGGCCTCGGGCGGCTTCTCTACCCGGAAGATGTCGCCGCACGAGCTGCATCGTGCGTTCACGCCACCCTCGGGGATTTTCGCCGGATCGACCGGGAACGCGGAGGAGCACGACGGACACGTGACGGTGATGACCATGATCGTTCGGGTTTAGGTGTTGAGCTCGGCCGACGGACTCCGCTTGTCGGAGCCTGTCAGAATGGCTTCTTCTTCCGCAGATGCGGTGGGCAGTGCCGGGGATTGATGACGACGATCCACGACGTACTTCGAACCGGGTAGCGATTTCGCGTAGCTCTTCATTTCCCCGGCGAGTTCGCTGATCTGACCCGTGTGCTCGAAGTCCTGAAACTGATTCGTCACGACGCCGATGGAGAGCGCCATGAGCGGAATTCGATGGATATTTCCTCGGCGGTCCTTGCCCAGGAAGTACCCGGCTTTTCGGTCCTCCTCCGTGTACTGATACGGAATGAGCTCGTCGAAGAGCTCGATGATCGCATCGGACGTCGCCTCGAGATGCTCCACTTCGACGTTGAAGATGAAGTCGTCCCCACCGATGTGTCCAACGAAGCCGCCCGGCGCGAGCCCACGTACGACGTCACGCAAGATGCGGGACAGCATGCGAATGACCCCGTCACCGAACGCATAGCCATAGCGATCGTTGAATTCCTTGAAATGGTCGAGATCGGCATAACACACGGCGAAGCGCTGCCCCGCGTCCAACCTCTTCTGCATGTCTCGCGCGATGTGGTTGGTGCCCGGCAACCGCGTGGTCGGATGCACGGAAACATCACGGTCGGCTCGGTGGAGCACCTGCTCGAAACGGAGCATCTTCTCGCCATCGGGCAGGTCGGCACGCAGCACCTCGTCGGCGCCCGCCGAGAGGAAGTCCGAGGTCGTATCGGGAGCCATATCCCCGAGTAGTACGACGATCGGCACGATACCCGTGAAGGCGTCGTCTTTGAGGCTACGGCAAAGGCCCGCCACTTGGTCGAAATCGCCGCTGCCGTCCAGGATGACGCACCCGGGAAAAGTGCGGTTCAGGAGCGCACGAACATCTTCCGCGCGTTCGACGGACTCGAGTTCCAGATCGCCGGCTTGAGCGAAGCGGGAGACGAGATCTGCCGACTCCGCACGACCGGCACCGAAGTACAAAATGGTCTTGTCGGAGGCCATGGATCCTCAAGGGAGAGCAACGTCTCCGGGACGTTACCGTTCGCGTACGGCGAGGTCAATCGAATCGCGCTAAAGGGTACGGACGACGGCGAAGTCGATCTGCCGCGCTTCCTTGTCCACACGGGCGACTTGCACCTCCACTCGCTCACCCATGCGAAACGTCCGTCCGCCCCTCTCGCCGACCAGCACATGGTCCCGCTCCGCGAAGTGGTAGTAGTCGTCGCGCAGGCTGCTCACGTGGACCAATCCCTCCACGAGAAAATCGTCGAGAGAGACGAAGAAGCCGAAGGCGGCCACCCCTGTGATGCGTCCGGCGAAGATCTCGCCCAGGTGCCGCTCCATGAACTCGACCTTCTTGAGAGCCACAGACGCCCGCTCAGCCTCCTGGGCCGCCTGCTCCCGGGCGCTCGAGCGCTCTGCCTCGAGCGTGAGCTCGTTCCGATCGGGGTACGGCTGTTCGCCACCATGTACGAGGACCTGCGTCAGCACACGATGGGTTACCAGATCAGGGTAGCGCCGGATCGGTGAGGTGAAGTGGAGGTAGCCCGAAGACGCCAGCCCAAAGTGACCCAGGTTCTCCGTGTGGTATCGAGCCTTCGCCATCGCGCGCAGCACCAGATTGCTGACGAGGGCCTCCTCCGGACGCCCCCGCACCGTATCTAGCACAAACTGTAGGTCGCTGGGGGCCATCGCCTTACGTGTCGACACCTTAACCCCGTACCGAGACAAGGTATCCGCGAGCTTTTCCACCTTTTCTCGTGGTGGCCGTTCGTGAACTCGATACATCGTCGAGAGATCCCGTGCCTCGAGATCGGAGGCCACGACTTCGTTGGCGAGAATCATGTAGTCCTCGACCAACCGGTGGCTTTCCTTCCGCTCTCGTCGTCGGATATCGATCGGTTGCCCCTCGTCGTCCAGCACCACCTTCGCCTCAGGCAGATCGAAGTCCAGTGCCCCGCGCTCACGGCGAGCGCGACGGATCAGTCGGGCGTAGTCGTCCAGTCCGCGTAGCGCTTGATCCACTTCGGGTGAAATGCTCCCCTCGCCATCCAGCACACCCTGTGCTTCCTCGTAGGACAAACCCACGTCGCAGCAAATCACGGTCCGTTCGTATCGCCGCGACGTCACCCGCCCATCGCTATCCAGGACAACGAAGAGCGAAACCGCAAACCGGTCCCGCTCCGGATTCAGAGAACAGACCTCGTTGGACAGGACGGGCGGAAGCATCGGGATGGTTCGATCGACCAGATAGACACTCGTCCCGCGGGAGGCGGCTTCGATGTCGACCGGGCTACCCGGCCGCACGTAGTGCGAGACGTCGGCGATGTGGACGCCGACCTCCACGAGTCCATCGTCGAGCGCAACGATCGACAGCGCATCGTCATGGTCCTTCGCGTCCGCAGGATCGATGGTGAATGCAAGCAGGTCAGTCCGGTCCACCCGATCGGGCCCCTGCTCCCGCGTCCCGCGCGCGGCAGCGTCTTCCGCGGCAGCGACGACATCTGGAGGGAAATCCAGCGCAAGGCCAAAGCCGTGGGCAACGGCCAGGACATCGACGCCCGGGTCCGACAGGTCCCCGAGCACCTCGACGACCTCCCCGGATGGACCCACCCGCCCTTCCCCGTACGAGGTGAGCCGCACGACGACGATCTGCCCGTCATCGGCCTCCCCCTCGGCCCCCGATGTCACCAGGACGTCCTTCTTCAAACGAACATCGAGAGGGGTGACATAGGTCAGCCGGCGGCCTCGATGGAGCGTGCCGACAATCGTTTCCCGCGCCCGCTCCAGGATGCGTAACACACTGCCTTCGCGGTTTCGGCCTGGGGGACGACGCTCGATCCGAGAGACCACCCGATCGCCATTCATCGCCGTCGTCAGGCGGTGGGCCGGCACGTAGACGTCCTCACCGGCGTCGTCGGGTCGGATGAAGCCGTGTCCGTCTCGAGTCACGCTGATGCTCCCCGTGACGAGGTCGAGCCGCGATGCGACCGCGTATCGCTGCCCTTTCACACGGTAGAGAGTCCCGCCGCGCTCCATTCCCACCAGGAATCCACGGAAATCGCGGTAGTCAGCGGCGTCGATCTCGAGGGC
>JBDGVS010000336.1:0-3516 GCA_039585535.1 Gemmatimonadota bacterium
AGGGCGACCCGGGCAGAGAGAGACGTCGGTCGACGTACCGCCCATATCGAAGGACAGCACCGAGTCGTGACCGGCGCGCTTCGCCCACGCGAGTGCTCCTACGACGCCTCCGGCCGGGCCGGACAGAACCGTCTGCACAGGTTCACGCTGGGCCCGCTCGATCGGAAGCGCTCCACCGTTGGAGCCCATGATCGAAACCCGCGTCGCACCCGCTTCCCGAGCGAGGCGACCGAGGTATCGATCCATGATCGGAGCGACGTAGGCGTTCATCACCGTCGTCGATGTGCGCTCGTACTCCCGAAATTCCGGCACCAGGTCGGCGGAGACCGAGAGAGGGAGGGCGTCATCACCGAGACCCTCCGAGATCGCCGCGGCTACGGCTCGTTCGTGATCGGGGTTGGCGTACGAGTGAAGCAGGGTGACTGCTATGGCTTCTGCGCCCCGCTCCCGAATCTGTACCGCGAGCTCCTGGAGGCGCGCCGGATCGAGGGGGGTGATCTCCTCCCCCGTAGGGCCCAGCCGCCCGGGTATCCCGAGTCGGTTGTCCCGGTCCACGAGCGGAGGCAGCCGGTGCCCGACGAGCGCATAGAGTTGCGGACGATCCTGGCGACCGATTTCGATGACGTCCTCGAAGCCTTCGTTCGTGATGAGCACAACACGCGCTCCACGACGCTCCAGGAGGGCGTTCGTAGCGACGGTGGAGCCGTGGAGCAGCACGAAGTCCTTACGCTCTCCGAGGATCTCACGGATGCCGTCGAGGACGGCCTGAGACGGATCGTCCGGCGTCGAGGGCACCTTGAGCGTTCTGATCGCGCCGTCCTGGAGCAACACGAGATCGGTGAAGGTGCCACCGGTGTCGACCGCGAGGAGCAGCGTTGACGCTCTGTCGGTGCTCCGGGAACTTGGGGCGCTCACCACCCCCTCCCGCGGGCGCCCCGCACGACCGCGCTCGATCCATTCATGCAGCTACTCCCTTCGTTCGATCGTTTCTGCTCACTGGCCGAAGACGCGACACTCGTTCCCGTCTGGCGAGAGTTTCTCTTCGATGTCGATACGGCCGTAACCGCGTACGCGAAGCTAGCAGAACCGCCGTTTGGTTTCCTCCTCGAATCGGTAGTCGGCGGTGAGAAGTGGGCACGGTACTCCTTCCTCGGTACGCGACCATCCAGCGCGTGGCGGCTTCAGGACGGGCGCGTGAGCACGTGGACCGCCGACGAGGGGTGGCAGGACGTCGGGCGCGCCGGACCCCGACAGAAAGCGGCGGGTGCACCCGCCGGCATCGATCCGCTCGCCGATCTGGATGCCCGACTGAAGGCGCATACACCCGCAGAAGTCGAAGGACTTCCGCGCTTCTGGGGTGGGGCGGTCGGCTTCTTCTCGTACGACATCGTGCGCTGGATCGAACAGCTGCCCGATGCGCCACCGGATGATCTCGGACTGCCAGACGGGCTTTTCGTGTTCACGGACCTCGTGCTCGCCATCGACAACCTGAAGGGTCGCGCGATGGCGATCGCGGCCGTTCCCGTGGGCGTGCATGCCGAGAGGGGCGAGCTTCGCGCGCGGTACGATGAGGCGGCGGCCAAGATCGATGCTCTCGTCGAGACACTCGATCAGGCGTCGCCGCCACCGGCGCTCGCGCTCGCCCCGGAGCCCGAAGCGGATCCCACCTTCGAGAGCTCGATGTCACGTGAGGCCTTCGAAGCGGGGGTCGAGCGGATCCGGGAATACATCCTCGCTGGTGACGCCTTCCAGGTGGTCCTCAGTCAGCGCCTCTCCTTCCCTCTGGGCTCTACGCCGTTCGAGCTCTACCGCGGGCTGCGGAGCCTCAATCCGTCGCCCTACCTGTACTTCCTGGAGCTGGACGGCGTTTCGCTCATTGGGAGTTCACCCGAAGTCCTGGTGCGGGTCGAGGACGGGACCGTCACCGTGCGGCCCATCGCAGGGACGCGGCCTCGTGGTGCGACGCCGGAAGAGGAGCGCTTCCTCGCGGAGGACCTGCTCGCTGACGAGAAGGAGCTGGCCGAGCATCGCATGCTGGTGGATCTCGGTCGCAACGACGTCGGCCGTGTCGCCGAGTACGGAAGCGTCACGGTCCCCGACCTCATGGTCGTCGAGAAGTACTCTCACGTGATGCACATCGTCAGTCAGGTGGAGGGCCGGCTACGCGAGGGGCTCGGGGCTGTGGACGTCTTCCGAGCATGCTTTCCGGCGGGCACGGTGTCGGGTGCGCCCAAGGTGCGCGCGATGGAGATCATCGACGAGCTCGAGACGGTGCGCCGCGGTCCTTACGCGGGCGCCGTCGGGCACTTCAACTACGGCGGCGAGAGCATGGACACAGCCATCACCATCCGCACTGTGGTTGCGAAGGACGACGTCGCGTACGTGCAGGCTGGTGCGGGCATCGTGGCCGACTCGGATGCCTCCGCGGAGTACGAGGAGACGCTCAACAAGGCGCGTGCCTTGTTGAAAGCTGCCGCGATGGTGCAGGGAAGCTGCTGAGTCAGCCCGCACCCTGGAGCGCGGCCAGGCGCTCGATGGCGCGCTGGACCCGCGGCAATTCCGGCCCGTCAGAGAGCTGCTCCACGTAGATCCGGTAGTACTCAATCGCCTCGGCCGTGTTGCCCATCTCGTCGTGCAGCCGACCGAGAGCTTCGTGCGCGGCCAGACGGTGGAAGCCGAAGTAGAAGTCCTGGCCAGCCTCGAGGCTGCGCTCTCGTTCGGTGAGCGCCTCGGCGGTCATGCCGGCGGCTTCGTACAGGACGCCGAGCTCCCATGCCCAACAGCGAGCGCAGCGTTCGGTGGTGCGCAGCCGAACCAGGACTGCGGCTCCCGCGGCGGGGTCTGTCGCGCGCGTGGAGAATGCGTCGACTACCTCGGACGTGCGTTGGATGGCCGCTGCCTGAAGGTCGGCAGCGTCGTCCTCCCACTCGCTCAGCAGTCGCCGCGCGTCGGCCTCTCGATCGGTCCAGGCCAGAATCGAGATCCACTGCTCATTGTTGCGGTAGCGTGCCTGCATCTGATCCTGGAGAGCCCGATCGGCGAGGGCGTCCAGCGCAGCGGATGGGTCTCCTGAACCAATGAGATCCTCCGCGACCGCGAGGTCCGCCCATGTCTGAGCCACGTCGTTCCACGCGTCAGCGCGCTGTGCCTCGGTGACTGCACCGTTCATGATCTCGCGACTGCGCGCGATCTCGCCCGATAATGCGGCGGTCAGGCCGAGCGCCCGGGTTCCGGTGCGGCGCCAGCTGGCACCATCCGGAACGTTCTGAAGTTCCAGGCTGCGTGCCTCCGCAGCTTCGGTGTCCCACGACGAGAAGCCGAGGATGACACCTCCCCACGCCGGCCATAACTCTGATGCCGGGTAATCGGTTTCGAGTTCTACGAGGGCCTCCGCGGCCATCTCGAAGTCTCCGCCGAGGCTGTAATACAGAGGCCGGTTTGCGTGGGCGGCGAACGAGGTGCCGGGGCCATTCACGGCTTGCTCGAGGAGCGCCGATGCGTCCTCCCATCGTGCGC
>JBDGVS010000337.1:0-3491 GCA_039585535.1 Gemmatimonadota bacterium
GAGTGCGTCCTCCCCGACGACGAGACCCGAGCGAACTCATCTAGACTCGGCCCTCGCGGGCCAGGGTGCCGATGAATTCACTGGAGAAGCCCTCGAGCTCTCCACTGACCAGATTCAGCTTGCCGACGAAGTGGTTGTAGGCAATCACCGCAGGGATCGCGACCGCGAGGCCGGCGACTGTCGTGATGAGCGCCTCCGCCACACCGGGTGCAACCGCCATGATGTTGCTCGAACCCGACGTGGTGATGCCGAGAAAGGCATTCATGACGCCGATGACCGTACCCATCAGGCCCATGAGCGGGGAAACCGAGCCGACGACTGCCAACCAACCCAGACCGTGCGCGAGTTCGTCTCTCTCCTCCGCCTCTTCCTTCTCCAGCACCAGGCGAAGCGCCTCGAGTTGGGTAAGTGATAAGCCCTGCGTCGGAGGCGCTCCTTCTCTCAGCGCTCCAGGGCGCAACTCGGAGAAGAAGTTGACTCCCTGTCGAAAGACCCGGCCATACGGAGAATCGGGCAGCGAGAGAATCGCTTTGTACGCGTCCTCGAGTCGCTGGGTCTTCTCCATATAGTCGAGAAACTCATCGCCCTGCCGGCGTATTTCGCGAAACTGGCGGGTCTTGGCGAAGATCAGCCACCACGAGAACATCGAGCCCGCAGCCAGGACAATCAGTACGATCTTCGTCGGGAGTGTACCCCCGACGACCATCTGGAACGCGCTGGTGGGTGGCTGCGACTGAAGTAGGAGGTAGGACAGGCTCATTCCGCTGATTCGGATCTCTGGTTGGCGATGTATTCGTACGTTTCCCGCAAGCCCTGTTCGAGCGTAAAGCCCGGCTCCCAGCCGTGAGACCGGATCAGGCCCGAATCGAGCGTGCTGTGGCGCAGCTCACCGGGCCGTCCGGCTTCGTGATTCCGAGGAAGTGACGTCCCCGCGACCCCTTCCAGCGCAGAAGCCAACTGCAACACACTCGTGCCGACGCCGGTGCCGACGTTGAAGGCTCGGGAGTCGAGCCCCTGCCCGTCTCCCATATCGGCGCCGGAGGCGAGCATGTTCGCCGCGACGACGTCCTTTACATACACGTAGTCGCGCGTTTGTTCGCCGTCCCCGAAGACGGTGAGCGGCTGGCCCGACTGAAGCCGTGTGCAGAAGATCGCGACAACGCCGGCTTCTCCGTGCGGATCCTGGCGCGGCCCGAAGACGTTGGAGTAGCGCAGTGCCACATACTCAAGGCCGCGAACTTGACGGTAGTAGTTGAGATAGAACTCGCCACCGAGTTTCGTCACCCCGTAGGGCGACAGGGGCAGCTTTGGAGCCGATTCCGGTGTCGGGATTTGCTCGGGCTCTCCGTAGACCACACCGCCACTGCTCACGAAAACGACACGCTGGGTGCCGACCTCTATCGCAGACTCGGTGATGTTGAGCAGTCCGAGCAGGTTGATCGAAGCATCCTTGGCAGGATCCGAGACCGAGACACGTACGTCGATCTGCGCCGCATGGTGGTTGACCAGATCGAAGCGGACGTCACGGAAGAGATTTCGGATCTCCGGATCGCGGACGTCCATCTCCACGAACTCCGCTCCGGCCGGGACATTGCTCATCCGCCCAGAAGACAAGTTGTCGACGATCCACACCTCGTCGCCCTGGGCGAGATAGGCCTCCGCCACATGACTCGCGATGAAGCCGGCTCCGCCGGTCACCAGGACTTTTCGTTTCCCCTGCATAGCGTTCGATCGTCAGTTGAGGGTGGATCAGCCGCTGCGTCGAGTCGACGGAGCGGGGCTTCCGGAACTCATGCCGCAAGCACCCCGGAAACGTCGAAAGTCCCCGTCGGCCGAAACCGACGGGGACTCCGAAGAGGCGAGTCGGCGAGGAGGTTGATCGTCCTCGCCGGGGCCATCAGTTCATCTTCCTCGCGAGGCGAACCACGACGCCCTGGCGGAAGACATTGTCTTTCATCGACATCACGCGGGCGGACGCCGTCGTCTCGCTGACGCCGATCACCTGGAGCGAGCCCTCACGGGCCGTCGGAATCGCCGAGCCGTAGAGGACGAACTCGTCACCGATCATGATTCCGTCGTCACTCCCCAGGTCGAGGAAGGCAACGTGCCCGATGTCGGTGAGGACATGCTCGCCCTCGAAGCCCATGATCATGGCTTCGGAGCCACCGCTCACGTCACGAGCTTCCTGCCCCTCACGAAGCGGGAACTCGGGAAGAGGGCCGACCCAGTCACCAGGTTGAATCCGCTCGTACTCTTTCAGTACGATCGCGACCACTGCGCCGTCGCCGATGGTCGATACCTCGGCCAGGCCCGTCGGGATCACGACCTGTCCGATGCCATCGATCGAGCTATCCACCCGGAATAGCTGCAGTCGAGCACCCACACGGGCCGGATTGGCCATCGTGATTCGAATCTGGTCGAACGACCGGATAATCGAGGCTCGCTTCCCACCTTCCGCGAAGCCCGCGATCCAACCGGTGTTCTCCGGCTCCCCTTCGAGCCCGATGAGTCGGGGCGCCGAATAGACGCGATCTCGCGAGACCGCCATAGCCCGAGACTCCGCAGCATCGGCGACTTGTGATCGCCGCACCTGCGCGGTGTCGTTATAGAAGAGAGTACGAGAGCCCTCGGTTACCGGACGGGCCTGCCGCAGCCCGAATGGTACGAGATCCGACGGAACACCCTCGACTTCATCGGGCTCCTCCATCGGCTCGGCGGGCTCCTCCATCGGTTCGGCCGAAGCCGTACCGGGGAGTCCGGGAATCACGAGAACCTCAGCCGGATAGATCCAGTTCGGATCGTCTACGACGTCTTGGTTGGCATTCCAGATCACGCGCCACTCGAACGGATTCGAATAGTAGCGCTGAGCCAGGTCCCAGAGGGTGTCATCCTTGACGACCTCATGAGTACCCACCGGCTCTTGTGCCTGGGCAAAACTCGGAAGAATCAGAACAGCGACCAGGGCCGCGGCCGAGCGAACCATCTGGGCTCCTTCGGCAAGTAGGGCAGGGCTTTTCGCCCGGTGAAGACTGACCGAAGATATTCGTCTTCACAGCGAAAGGTCAACGAATTATTTCAAATAGACTTCATATGTTTACAACCCGAGCTCGGATGCGAGCGATACATACCGTCCTCGACCGACCACAACGTGGTCCAGAACCGGGATACCGAGGGCACGACCAGCCTCCGCAAGCTGCCTCGTGACAGTGCGATCTTCCGCAGAAGGGGTCGGATCGCCGGACGGATGATTGTGGACCAGAATGACCCCCGCCGCACCCTCACCTACCGCCACGCGGAAGACCTCGCGCGGATGAACGAGAGACGCGTCGAGAATGCCCCGAGTTACGAAAACCTCCCGTAGTACGCGGTGTCTCGTGTTGAGCATGAGGGCATGGAACTCCTCCTGGGGTGCATCCTGGAGTCGCGGTCCGAGGCGACGGAAGACGTCGGCCGGACCGCGGATGGGAGCGTCCGCGGGCTCGACTTCGGCC
>JBDGVS010000338.1:0-3473 GCA_039585535.1 Gemmatimonadota bacterium
CAGCTCGCGCGCCGCGTCAGCGATCGCGGCGAGCGTCGCGGGTGTCTGCGTGTCGGCCGCGTGAGGGGTCATCATGCCCTGGACCAGACCGTCCCCACGAAGGCTGCGTGCGAATTCGAGGTTCTGCCGGATCTCCTCGAGTGTGTCGGACTCGGCCGCTGCGAGGTCGGCGTCGGTGCCGAACCAGACAGGAAAGAGTCGACCGATTCCGGGGATCATGCCGCCGACCCATCCTCGAGCCCCGAGCCGTTGGGCCACCCGCGCGTAGCTGCGAGCCTGGCGCAAACTCAGACTCATCTCGACCTGTGCGGTACAGCCGCTGCGGAGGAGCTCCGCGAGATTGAAGGTCGTGAGGGCGTCGAGTTCGTCGTCGTCGAGTGACTCTTCCACGATCGCGAGGGGGCGCGCGTAGGAGCGTCCACCCTCGATGAGCCCGCGCGTCGATGACCCGCCCGCCACGTGCGTGTGTCCGCTGATCAGACCCGGTAGCAGGAGGTGCCCCGAGAGATCGATCACCTCGCCCCCCGCGATCGGCGCTCGACTCACCTCGACGATTCGGGCCCCTTCGATGCGAACGGAAATGTCATGGACCACTCCGTGGCCGCCTTCCGCGTTCGCGAGCCAGGCCGAGGCGCCCTGGAAGACCGCGTCTACGACGCGGCCGTCCGAAGCCGTGCCGAGGTGCGCGCGACCGCGTGCCGGGGCGCTTCGCGGGTGGGCGCGGGCGTGATCGGTGGGCCGCAGGAGGGAATCCCCGGTACCGATCGCCAGTCCGAGCCCCGACATGCTCTTGAGTGCGTTTCGACGGTCCATTCGGGGATCTACGTGTGCCCATGTCGCGGTCGCAAGGCGTCGTCGCGGACTCGTCGCCATCGCGGGTGGCCCGTCTTGTCCGGTGAGAGGCGGACGTCTACCGTCCCGACTCAATTGAAGTCCGAGCACCGCGGGAGCAGCTACTGTGACATACCGACCGGCCCTGATCCGACCCTTTGCAGCGCTCGCGAGCGCCGCCATGGCCCTCTTCTTCTCGGCGGGCGCGCTGCAGGCGCAGACTGCCAAGCAGCAGATGGCGGCCTTCATCGATGCCAACGCCGACGAATTCGGTGAGACTGCCCAGGCCATCTGGGAGCTCGCCGAAGTCGGATACATGGAGACCGAGTCGTCGGAGATGCTGCAGGGCACGCTGAGGGACGCCGGCTTCGAGATCGCCGCTGGTGTGGCCGGTATGCCGACGGCCTTCGTCGCGTCGTGGGGCGGGGGCGGCCCGGTCATCGGCATCATGGGAGAGTTCGACGCTCTGCCGGGCATCAATCAGAGCCGCTCTGCGGAGCGGGATCCGATCCCCGGTAAGATCGCCGGGCACGCGTGTGGGCATCACCTCTTCGGAACCGGCTCGGTCGCTGCGGCTCTCGCGGTGAAGGACTGGCTCGAGACGAGTGGTACCCCCGGCACGATCCGTTTGTACGGAACGCCGGCCGAGGAGGGCGGCGCGGGGAAGGTGTACATGGTGCGTGGCGGACTCATGAACGACGTCGACGTCATGCTGCACTGGCACGCAGGCTCACAGAACAACGCCAGCGCCTCGTCATCGCTCGCGAACAAGTCGGGCAAGTTCCGCTTCTACGGTCAGTCGGCTCATGCCGCCGGGGCACCGTGGCGTGGACGTTCCGCACTCGACGGCGTTGAGGCCTTCCACAACATGGTCAACCTGATGCGGGAGCACGTGACGCCCGCGAGTCGTATCCACTATGTGGTCACGTCCGGTGGCTCTGCCCCGAACGTGATCCCGGACTTCGCGGAGTCGTACATCTACGTGCGTCACCCGGAGCCTGAAGAATCCCGCGCGATGTTCGATTGGGTCGTGAAAGCCGCCGAGGGTGCGGCGCTCGGCACCGAGACGCGCATGGAGTACGAAGTGATTCACGGCATCTACAACGTGCTCGTGAACGAGACACTCGGACGCGCGATGCACGACAACCTCACCGCGGTCGGTGGCGTTCCGTACACCGCGGAGGAGGTCCGCTTCGGCGAAATGATCCAGTCGTCGTTCCCGGAGGGTGTTCCGCCGGTGAGTCAGGCTCAGGCAATCGAGCCGTTCTCCGTCAACGAGGTCGGCTCCGGTGGCTCGACCGACGTCGGCGACGTGAGCTGGACCGTGCCTACGGCCGGACTCTCCACGGCTACCTGGGTGCCGGGTACGTCGGCGCACTCGTGGCAGGCTGTGGCCGCGGGCGGGACGGAGATCGGCAACAAGGGGATGATCAACGCTGCCAAGACACTGGCTTATACGGCGTATGACCTGATCACCCAGCCCGCGCTCGTGGAGGCGGCACGGGAGGAGTTCCTGCAGCGTCGCGGTCCTGACTACGAGTACGTGCCACTCCTGGGCGACCGTGATCCGCCGCTCGACTACAGGGCCAGCGTCGTCGGAGGCTCGGGCAACTAGACGGTCTTCGTCGCAGGGGCGGCCTCGGGTCACCCCTGCGACGCCGGGCCGACTCAGCCTGGGGAGCGGATCAGCTGCGCGAGCGGATCAGCGTCTCGCCGTGGCGGAGCACCGCCAGATCGTCCCAGGGGAGTTCCGCGTCGGCCCACGCCTTTCGCAAACGTTCGGGCGGCTCGAGCGGATCTTCGAAGGTCAGGCGGAGCGTGCCCCAGTGTGTGGGCACGAACGTGCCGGTCGAACCGAGGTCCTGGTAGATCCGCACCGCCTCTTCCGGGTTCACGTGTGCCGCGCTCATGAACCACCGAGGGTCGTACGCTCCGATTGGCAGGAGCGAGACGTCGAACGGACCGAGCCGCTCGCCGATTTCCGTGAAGCACGACGCGTAGCCCGAGTCACCCCCGAAGTAGACCCGAGGGGCGGGGCCGCTCTTCGGGCGAATGGCCCATGAGCACCAGAGGCGTGCGTTCGTATCCCACGGCATCCGCCGCGACCAGTGCCTCGTCGGCGCAGCCGTGACGGTGAAGTCACCACCGGGAGCGTCGAACTCCTCCCACCAGTCGGCCTCCACCACTCGCTCGATTCCCAGACGGCGGAACCAGCCCCGGTAGCCGAGGGGCGTGAACCAGGTCAGGTCGTTTCCGAACCGGCGATGGAGCGCCCGCACCGTCGGCCGGTCCAGGTGATCGTAGTGATCGTGGGACAGGAGAACGCCGTCGATGGGCGGCAGGGCATCGAAGTCGGGCACCGCCGGAATGAAGCGAGGCGAGCCGATGAAAGAGACCGGGGAGACACGCTTCGACCAGACCGGATCGGTGAGGAGGTTGAGTCCGGGAAGCTGCAGGAGGAAGGTCGCGTGCCCGACCCATGTGACCCGCACCTGGGAGTCCTCCACGCGCGGCCGGACGATCTCCGGCTCGGCGAGCGGTAGCTGTTCCGGTCGGGGATCGGGTGCCTTCTTCGTCGTGAGCCACTCCCACACCACGTCCCGAAAACGACCGCGAAGGGCGTCGTCACCGTCGGCCTCCGG
>JBDGVS010000339.1:0-3454 GCA_039585535.1 Gemmatimonadota bacterium
GCACATCGGCCTCGGGGACGAGCTCATGCGCAGTCGCTGTCGCCATGGTGGTGGCGGGTCGGATGAGCCCCGGGGACATCAGTGTGGCGATGCCGGGCGGCACGCTGTCGGTCTCCGTGACCGATGACCTCCACGTGATCCTCCGGGGACCGGTCGAAGAAGCCATCGAGGGTGACCTGAGCGAAGCCCTGCTGGCTACGTTCGAACGCGCGCCGTAAAGAAGAGTCCGGCCGCCGCGAAGACGGCGTTCGGAATCCATGCGGCCGCCAAGGGCGCCAGTGCGCCGGCCTCGCCCAGTGCCCCCGTCACCCGCAACATCATCATGAAGACGAGGACCGTGGCGAGTGACAATCCGATGCCGAAAGCGGCTCCGCCGCGTTTGCTGCTGGTGGCGAGCGGAGCACCGAAGAGGATGATCACCAGCGTCGTCACCGGGATCGCGATCTTCTGTTCTTTCTTGACCAGCAGTTCGTTGGCATCGCCCCCACTGCGCTGAATGATGTCTGCGAAGCGTTCGATCTCCGCGTACGTCATCTCATCCGGCTCCGGCGGGACCTCGAGCAGCTCTTCGGGCTTCTCCGTCAGCGACGGAACGACCAGACGCTCGAACTCGACGGTGGTCACCGCGCTGTCCGTGTTCATCCGGCGCAGGTACCCCTGTGAGAGGAACCACCCGTTGCTGTCGAAGCTTGCACCGTCAGCGGAGACATGCAGCGAGCCGTCTTCATGGGTGGGAGGACGTTCGAGGACGAGCCCCGTCATCCGTCCGTCGGCCGCGGAAAGGCGCTCGACCTGCCAGGTCACGCCCTCTTCCGAACGGTAGACGAAATCTGAACGCCAGGAGCGGCCCGGTGTTTCGGCGCGCTGGATCTGAGCTGAAATACGATTCGTCCGCGGAACGACCTCGGACAGTCCGAGTGCGACGCCGGTGAGCGCGACTCCCGCCATGAGGAGTGGGAGGTACAGTCGGTGGAAGGAAATCCCCCCGGCCTTTGCCGCCACGACTTCGCGGTGAGCCGTCATCGTATGCACCGTGAACACCGTCGCGAGCAGCGCGGCGATCGGAAACGTCCACTGGATGAAGAGGGGCATCATGTAGATGTACCCCTGGGTCACCTCCCATCCGGTTGTCCCGCGATCGATGTAGTCGTCCAGATTGTCGGCGAGGTCTCCGATGATGAAGAGCGGCTGAGCCGACGCCAGAACGAGCACGAACAGCTTGAGGAAGGTCCAGAAGACCATCCGATCCAGGATCCGGATCATTGGCTGTTCCCCGCCCGGTTGGATCGCTCGCCGAAGAACCGCGAAATCGCGTCTCCGAATCCTCCGCCTCCCCGACTGGTCCCCGCGGCCTGACCCATCCCTCGGAGGAGGAATACGGCGATCGCAAAGAAAATCGCGTTGCCCACCCACATCGTCACGGCCGGATCAGCGATGCGACGATCGGCGAGCGACTCGCCACCGAGGAGCCCGATCCAGTAGACGAAGAAGACTACGGCCGAGGCCACCACCACGAATCCGACACCCGCGGTCGGGAAGCGGAGCGCGAGCGGGGGGCCGATAAGAGCGAAGACCAGGCACGCGATCGCAATCGCCCACTTCTTGTGGATTTCGACAGTGAAGCGGTTGACCGACTGAGCGAGTGCCGCGCCCCTCGCAGCCCGAGCACGAGTCCCGGCAACGACCTGCTGAGTCGAGGCGTCACGGCTCAGGTACGGCCCTCGTTGCTGACCGAGCCGTGCTCGACGCTCGGCCGCCACAGCGGCGGCAGAGTCCTGCTCGATCGGATAATTCAGAGCGATCCGCACGGCCTCGACGCTCTTTCGTCGATTCTCCACCACGACAGAGTCCAGCTGTGTCTGCCGATCCGTGGCATTTTCGCGCAGCAATGCGAAGCCCATCTCACGATCGGAGCGGTCCGAGCCTCCGAGTCGACGATCCAGCTCATTGCCGACTTCGCGTAGCGGGACGATCTGCTCTTCGAAGAACACCCTGCGGAAGCCGCCCTCTCGATCATTCTGTACCTCGTGGACAACTCCGTTTCGCAGTGTCAGGTACAGATCCGTGCGGGTGTCATTGAAGGCCATCTCTCCCGTTTCGGCGTAGGTCGTCCGTTGCCGCATCGGGTCGTTGGCGTCGAAGATCGTCACGTTTTCCATGTGATTGGACTCGTGATCGATCCGATCGGCGGTCAGGAAATAGCGGTTCAGACCCTGGCCAGCGCGCAGTTCGTTGACGACCTGTTCTCGAAGTTCGAGGGTGGGGCTCTTGCGACCGACGTCGAGCAGGAGGTTTTTTAGCGCGTGGTTTGACTCGGGCAGGATCGTGTCGTTGAAGAAGAGCATCACCAGCGTCGCGATGATTCCCATTCCGATCACGGGCAGCATCATGCGGCTGGGACGAACCCCCCCTGCGGACATCGCGGTGATCTCGTTCGACGCCGCCATGTCACTGAACGCGTAGAGTACCGCGACCAGAACGGACATCGGGAGGGATAGCGCGATCGTATGAGGTAAGGACAGGAGGAGGAATTCGCCGATGACCTGCCAGGGGAGCCCCTTGCCGACCAGGGAGTCCACACGCTGTGCGACCGCATTCACGAAGATGAGACCCGTGATCGCGGTGAGCGCAAAGACGAACGGGCCTAGGTGGGCCCGAATCATGTATCTGGCGAGAACTCCCTTTCGCATCGCTGCGGCGCTCGATCCTGTTCGTGTGGCGGATGTGCTCGGTTGGGCAGTCCCTACACCGGGTAAGGTCGCCATGTTCGCGGTGGCTGCCCACCCCGATGTGCCTGCTTGGGCGTCGCTCCTCGAACCACGACCAAGCCCGGCTTGATTCCTCGGTTCGTCACCTTCCTGGCCGCGTTACTCCTTCCCTCGTTGGGGAGCGGGACCCTTGTGTCCACGCCCCCCGATGAGCCGGTTCCAGAGCTCCATCTCGATGCGCCGACTGCCGCCGACACGATTCTGCGCCGTGACCTGGATCGACCCCCGGCTACGGTCAGGAGCGGACTGACGGGGGGAGACGACGGACAGTATGTGACACTGGGCATGCGCCGGATCCGGGTCGACGACGGGCTCGGTCCGAGGGGCGGACTTCAGAGCCGTGATCTTTTGCGGCGCCGTGGCCCCTACGAGATCCGGGTGTCTCCTCTCAGCGAGGTCGCGCTGAGGCAACGGGTTGTTCGGTTCGGCCGCTCGGGGTCGGAGCTCTTCCTGCCGGCGGAGCAGGCCCGGGCGGCGCCTCCGGTGAGTGGGGACGAGGCTGGGCGATTCGTCACCGATTATGCCGATCTGGCGCTCAACGTCCGCAGCCGGATGGAGCTCGGGGGCGACTGGACGCGCTTCGAGCCGTGCGACGCCAATTACGGCGCGGGCTGTAACCCGTCACTCGTTCCACAACTCAGCCCCGAGGTACAGTTCGGGGTCGTCGTGAACGGATCGATTCTCGA
>JBDGVS010000340.1:0-3452 GCA_039585535.1 Gemmatimonadota bacterium
GACATCCGCACTCTGGTTCTACGCTGGTCCCTCGGGCTCGCGACGGGCGGAATCGTCATCGGAGCCGCCGGCGCTCTCGGCGTGACCCGTCTCATCGAGGGCTTCCTCTTCGGGGTCGGAACCACAGACGTGACGACCTTCGTGATCGTCTCGGTCGTGATGGCGAGCGCGGCGCTACTGGCCAGCGTGATCCCGGCCATACGCGCCACTCGCGTCGATCCGATCGAAGTACTGAAGGCCGAGTGATCCGTACCCGACCCGGGCCGCACTACGCGCCCGGGCGGGTACGGCCCAGTCACCCGACGGTGTAAACGTCCCCACTCTGGGCGATCTTCTGGTCCTCATAGGGAGCCGCGACTCGCCGATAGAGTTCGAGCTTGGCGCACTCCAGCACGCCGACAGCCTCATTGAGATGGCTGTACCGAGTTCGACCCTCAGAAGCGGCGGCTCGAGCCAAATAGGCATCGACCACCATGGTGACCGCGTAGTTCAGCTCGCCGGCGTCCTGTGGGACACCGCCCGAGTCGATTCGGGTGCGCGCATCCTGCGTGATATAAGGCATCGATCCTCCGGGGAATCGGACGCCAACAGAGTCGCGCGTCCGATCCCCCTGCGGAGGATTACGCCGCCACTGTTGGCGCCACGTTCTGGTTCATGCGGAAGAGGTTGGTCGGGTCGTAGCGGTTCTTCAACTCCACCAACCGCTCGTAGCTGGCTCCGTAGGCAGCCGACACCCGCTCCGCCTCCTCTTCGGTCATGAAGTTCACGTACGCCTCGCCGGTGGCGAAAGGCGCCGTCGCGCCGAACAGATCGCGACACCAGCGTATGCACGACTCGTCCTCAGCAGCGTCGCTCCACCGTCCATGCACGTTCATCAGGTAGGCCGCGCTGCGTCCCTGGTAGGCGGTCGCTCCGTCGGGAATCCGACCCTGAGCTCCGCCGAGGTGTGCGAAGAACACCTCGGACTGAGCGTCCGGGAGCTTCGTTACGTATTCGAGCACGGTGTCGATGAGTTCGTCACTCAGTCCGTGGAAGTCGTGCGTCTTCCAGTAGTTCCGCGCGCCCGGGGCCAGAAGCGGATCGAACGCCTGCTGCCAGCCGGCGAAGGGGTGCGGGCCAATCACGTCCGCGATCGGCGTTCCGATCGCGCGAAGCGGCGCGAGGGCGGCCTCGCCGTCACCCATGTCCCCGGCGTACATCGCCGCGAGGACCACCACCTCTGTCCCGTGCACCTCCGGCGGCAGGAAGGGGAGAGGAGGCGCCTTACGCAGGACACACCAGACGGTGACCTCGTCAGGGGCGTCGGCGAGGAAGTCTCGGTACGCCCGCAGGACAGAAGCTGCATCTGCGAACGGATGCACGATCAACCCTGACAACACCTCCGGTCCAAGTGGATAGGCCTCGAACTCGAAGGAGGTCACCACGCCGAAGTTGCCACCGCCACCACGAAGACCCCAAAACAGGTCGGCGTTCTCGGATTCGCTGGCCGTGACCACACTCCCGTCCGCCAGCACGACGCGGGCAGAGCGAAGGCTGTCGATCGTCAGACCGTGCTTTCGACCGAGCCAACCGATTCCGCCCCCTAACGTGAGACCGGCAATCCCGGTGGTCGAGTTGATTCCGGTCGGCACGGCAAGTGCATGCTCCTGCGTGGCGCCATCGACATCTCCGAGGGTAGCCCCGGGCTGCACGGTCACGCGTCGGGTCGATGGATCTACCTCAACCGCGGTCATCTTCCGGAACGATATCATGAGGCCACCGTCGCAGACGGCGTTGCCTGCGATGTTGTGCCCGGCGCCGCAAATCGAGAGGAGCACGCCGTGCTGGCGAGCGAAGTCGACGGCGTGCACCACGTCAGATTCGGAGCGGCAGTCTACGATCGCAGCTGGTTTCCGATCGACCATCGCGTTCCAGATCGAGCGGGTCTCGTCGTATCCGGCCGACCCGGGCACAAGGGCCGTCCCATCCAGGCTCGAGGAGAGGGCTTCGAGCGCGGCATCGTCGACTTCGGTCGAGTTGCCGTCGAGTGAGGTGAAGTGTGGCACGGCGAGACTCCCTGTGTGGATTGTGAGCGGGCTTCACCACCAGAGGCGCGGTACTCGGGTACGACGACTCGTCGGGCGACCTGAGCCCTTCGCACCGCATCATTTCCCGTGAGGCACGAAGAACCATGCTACGCCGGAGCGAGCACATGGGCCAACCAGCGCCCCACAGGTGCTGGTACCGTTCGACTTCAGGGGTCGTCCGCCAGGAAGCAGGACGGCGGCCTCTCAGGCCGGCGAGCCAGGCATGAGCGCCGACCGGATTTCGTGGCGTACCCATTCGTCGGACTCTTCGGCGAGGCGACTCTCGAGTGCGAGGCACGCGCGTTCACCCGAGTGCTCACCCAGGGCCCACGCGGCGTGGCCGCGCACCAAAGGGTGGGCGTCGATCAACGCCAGCTCCAGCACCGAAAGTGCCGTATGGACCTCTCGTGCGTGGACATCAGCTGCGGGAGACGACATCGCCGGATCACGTCCGGATGTAGCGATCTGATTCCCGAGCGCCACGCACAGATTCCGCAGGAAGCCCTCTCGCTTAGACCGTTTGATGGGTGAACGTCGGAAGCGAGCGCGGAAGCCGTCCTCGTCGAGGTAGAGGAGCTCGGCTGCGAGTTCGGTGAGCGGAGACAGGTCGAGTCCTGCCCGCGGCGCGAAGGCCTCCTCCGTCGTAGGCTCCGAGAACCGGAGGTTCCACGGACACACCTCCTGGCAGATATCACATCCGAACACGCGATTCCCGATGCCCGCCCGTAGCTCCCTGGGCATAGGCCCTCGAAGCTCGATCGTCAGATACGAGATGCACCGCGTGGCGTCCATCACAGGGGCTCCCGACTCATCCCGGCCCAGCAAGGCTCCGGTGGGACACGCATCCAGACACGAGGAGCATGAGCCGCACCGATCTTCGACGAACGGGTTCGATGATTCGAGCTCGGTATCGACGAGCAGCAATCCCAAGAAGAAGTAGGAGCCTCTCGTCGGGTTGATGAGCATCGTGTTCTTCCCGAACCAACCAAGCCCGGCCCGGCGGGCCAGATCCCGCTCGAGAATCGGACCCGTGTCGACGTAGGCCCGCCCCACCACGCCGCCCTCCACACTCTCGTCGAGTCCCGCCAGCAGAGAGAGGAGCTTCTTCTTCACGACATCGTGGTAGTCATCGCCCCGGGCATAACGGGCCACGACCGCGCGCGAAGGGTCGGCACTACGCTCGGGAGCGTCTTCCGCGTAGTACTCCTGGCCAACGACCACGACAGACCGGACGTCCGCCATGGTCAGACGCAGGTCCGCCCGGCGGGCGATCGAGTCCTCGCGCGCCAAATAGCCCATCTCTCCGTGCCGCCCCTCCTCGAGCCATCGACGGTAGGCGGGCAAGTGGTCGGACGCTCCCGGCTCGGAGACACCGAAGAGCGTGAA
>JBDGVS010000341.1:0-3623 GCA_039585535.1 Gemmatimonadota bacterium
GGGCATCCGGACTCCTCGCAGCCTTTGCGCTCGTCGCTCTCGCCGGCTGTGCGCCCGAGGCGACCACGGCGGGACCGTTCGACGTGCTCATCACCAATGCCCGCGTCGTCGACGGAGCCGGCACGCCCTGGTTCCGCGCCGATATCGGCATCCGCGGTGACCGGATCGCGGAGGTCGGTGCGCTCGCTGGCATGCCCGCTCGGCGCACGATCGACGCCGCAGATCGCGTCGTCTCACCCGGCTTCATCGATATGATGGGGCAGTCGACACTCGTGCTGGTGACGGATCCACCGAGCGCAGAGAGCAAGCTCCGACAGGGAATCACCACCTATCTCTCGGGAGAGGGCGGCTCACCCGCGCCGCGCCGGCCCGACGCCGACGGCCCGGTCATCGACGGTCAGGAGCTGAGCTGGACGACGTACGCCGAGTACTTCGACATCCTCGAGTCGCGCGGCATCCCGATCAACGTGGTTCACGACGTCGGTCTCACCCAGGTGCGCCGAGTCGTGCTCGGCGACGAGGACGTGGAGCCAACGCCCGAGCAGCTCGAGGAGATGAAGGCGCTCGTGCGTCAGGGCATGGAGGACGGCGCGGTCGGCACCTCGACCTCACTGATCTACCCGCCGGCCATCTACGCGAGCACGGAAGAGCTGATCGAGCTGACCCGTGTCGCGGGCGAGTACGGCGGCGTCTACTTCACGCACATGCGCAACGAGAGCCATGCGGTGCTCGATGCCATCCGCGAGGCGATCACCATCGGCGCCGGCGCCGACGTGCCTGTGCACATCTACCACCTCAAGGCTGCCGGTCAGGACAATTGGCCGCTCATGGCGGACGCGCTCGCGCTGATCGACTCGGCGCGTGCCGCGGGAATGGACGTGACGGCGGACATCTACCCGTACATCCGAAACGGCATCGGGCTCGGCTCCTTCCTGCACCCGCGCCACTACGCGTCCGGAACCGACGTCTTCCTCGAGACCCTCGACGATCCCGCGCTGCGAGCGGAGCTACGGCGCGAAGTCGAGACGACATCGGACTGGGAGAACTGGTACCGACACGTTGGCCTCGACTGGAACAACGTCCTGATCGTATCCGCCTCGGAGGGGGTGGACCCGCGGGTGATCAACCGGTCCATCGCCGAAGCAGCCGACGTTCTCGGCACCGATGCGTGGAACGCCTTCTTCGATCTCGTGCAGGCGGGCGGCGTGAGCGTCAATCCGCAGAGCATGAACGAAGAGCAGAAGCACCTCGGACTGAGAGCCGAGTACATGATGATCGACACGGACGCCTCCCCCGTGAATCCAGAGACGTCCGCCAGCTCGCACCCTCGCGCGTTCGGTGCGTTTCCCCGGGTCATCGCGAAGTACGTGCGAGAAGACAGCGTGCTGAGCCTCGAGGATGCGGTGCGTCGCATGTCGGGAATGGCTGCCCGGCGGCTGGGGCTGCACGATCGCGGCTTCGTCGCCCCCGGCATGGCGGCGGACCTCGTCGTCTTCGATCCCGAGGAGTTCCGGGACGTCGCTCGCTTCGGGGCCGAGGCGATGCGCTACGCCGAGGGCGTCGACTATCTGTTCGTGAACGGCACGCTCGTCATCGACGACGGATCGCTCATCGACGTGACCCCGGGACGGGTGCTGAAGCGAGGAGGACAGCCATGAGGAGTTCCGCGATGACGAGGGCTGCGACCACGACGCTCGCGATGGTCTTCGCCGCAGGCTGCGGAGGCGTGGGTCCAGCCGCGGTAGACGAGGGACCTCTCGTACCGGAGGTGTCGGCAATCTTCGCAGATCTCGATCGAGACGACGGCCCCGGAGCCGCGGTCGGCGTGCTCCTCGACGGTGAGGTCGTGCACCGCGCCGGCTACGGCATGGCGAGCCTGGACCACGGCATCCCGATCACGCCGCAGACAGTCTTCGACATCGCCTCCATCTCGAAGCAGTTCGGGGCCATGTCTGCGCTGCTCCTGGAGGGCGAAGGACGACTCGACTTCGATGCAGACGTTCGGGACTACGTGCCCGAAGTGCCGGACTTCGGACCCGTGATCACGCCCCGCCACCTCGTGCACCACACCAGTGGGATCCGGGACTGGCCGCACGCGATGCTCATGAGCGGCGTGACGTACACGGACGTCATCTCCTTCGAGAAGATCCTCCGCATGCTTTATCGACAGGAGGATCTCGACTTCACCCCGGGGTCGGAGTACTCGTACTCGAACACCGGCTACAACCTGCTGGCCCGCACGATCGAGGTGCAGTCCGGACAGTCGTTTCGGGCGTACACGCAGGACCGGATCTTCGGCCCTCTCGGCATGGAGAACACGCACTTCTCCGACGACTACCTGGAGATCGTCCCGGGACGCGCCGAGTCGTACACGCCCGCAGAGAGCGGCGGATACCGGCGGTCCATCAACCAGCTCACCGCACTGGCCTCGAGCTCGCTGAACACCACCATGGACGACTTCCTCCTCTGGATGACGAACTACGAGACCGGGGACGTGGGTGGCAGCGCGGTGCTCGAACGGATGGTCGAGCCCGGAACGCTCAACAGCGGCGAACAGCAGAGTTACGCCTACGGACTCGCGGTGGGCGAGTACCGGGGACTACCCACCTTCGGTCACGGCGGGAGCTGGGCCGGCTTCCGCACCAACGTCATGCGCTTCCCCGAGCAGAACCTCTCGGTGGTCGTCTTCTGCAACGTCTCCGACTGTGATCCCGCGGGTCGCGCCCAGCGCGTGGCGGAGGTCTTCCTCGAAGATCGGATGGGCCCACCGGCCGAGCAGGCCCCGGGCGGGAATGAGACCGAGGAAGCCCCCACCCTGACTGCTGGACAGCTGAGTGCCTACGAAGGCTCGTACCGTAGTCCCGAACTCGACTCGACGTACGAGATCGTCGTGGTGGACGGCGCCCTGGTCGCTCGGCACTGGCGCAACGCGGACGCGACGCTGACCCCGGCTGGCGACGACGAGTTCCGGGGTGATCGGCCGTGGCTTCCCGTGGTGCGGTTCCGGCGGGATGGAAGCGGGGGCGTAGACGGCTTGAGCGTGACGGGGAGTCGGGTTCGAAATCTGCGGTTCGAGCGGGTCAGGGCGCGGTAACCTCGGCCGAGGAGCCGAGGCTCGGGATTTCGATCCGCCGCATCTCGCTATCCCGAAGCCCCGAGGTCCTTGAGAACATCCGGTGCCACCCTCTCCGGCCGGATATTCCACATGGCCTCGTCGCGACATCCCATTCGCCAGTCACCGAGTCTCGACATTGCCATGCGTTACCACAGAAGGTAACGTTTGGGGAAGATCAGACGTGCCGGCTTCGTGTTCGTCACCTGGAAAGGCGATCACGCTCCCTACCACGTCCATGTCTATCGCGACGGCCGACTCGTCCTGAAGTGGGACCTCGAGTGTGGCCGTGCAATGAGTGGACGGCCGACGCGCCGTATCCTCCGATCGATCGCCGACCCCGGAGAACCGCGTCGCCGAAGTCGCACCCGACCCCGAGATCGGGAACGAGGGCTTTTCGTATCGTCTGGCTGACGGCTCCGAGGACACCATTCCTATGGACGCCGTCCTCGAGTACAACCGCGATCCGGGGTATCTGAACGAGCTGCTGCTCTATCGCCTCACCTCCGAG
>JBDGVS010000342.1:0-3440 GCA_039585535.1 Gemmatimonadota bacterium
GGCGGAGAATGTAGGGGAGGGTGTCACCCAGTAACGACGGGCGTTACTCAACCGTTACGCACGGCCTCGAATGTTATGGAAACACGGGGCTCCGTCGCTTTGGGTAACGGGCGCCGTGACGCGTTTGTGACAGTGCACGGCGGGTTCGGGTGGCTGCTGAGCCGCCAGGGAAGTCGACGAGGCGAAGTCACCCGCTAGCAAGACGATGAGAGAGCTGAGGAAGACGCGGAGCGTACGACCCCTGCAGGATCATCCGTCGCCGTCCCCAGCCTGTGATCAGCTGAATTCGAAGCCGAGGAAGATCTTCCAACGCTTGTATGACACTTTCCCCCCGGGGAGGAGACTCGTCCCGTCGACATCGTTCACACGTTGGAGCGGTTCGGAGCCGCGGCCCATCGACAGACCGAGCGTGAAGTCGGCCTGTAGGAGGGAGAAGGCGGCGCCAGCCGTTCCCTGATAGATGTCCCAGGTCGCAAAGGAGTGTCCGGTCGCAGGGTTCTCGTTCGCTGACGAGTAGTCGGTAATGAAGCTGGCGAAGAGCGTCAGCCTCTCGCGTGGTGTGAACTCAGCGCCGACCCCGAGGTTGACCACAGACTCCGACTCCTGGTAGAGCAGGGCGCCCAGCGAGGAGCCGAGGCCCGATCCGGGGATGCCTCCCGCGGTGACTACGCGGTACGGCGCCACGGCGTCGAACCACTCGGCCGTGAGGTAAAAAGCGGCTCGTCCCGCTTCGATCCGGGACCCGACGGAAACGGACATCGGCGACCGATATGTGACCGATGGTTCCTCGGCGATCACCGCCTCATTGATGTCCAGACCCACGGAGTCGCTCTGCACACTCCGATAAAAGGACGCCTCTCCGCCCCCGAATAGAGGCAAGCCGGGCGTAGTGTAGGCCAAGCCGAGTGACGCTCCGTCCCCTTCCCAGTGGACTCCGAGTTTGGCTAGCGCCCTCATGTGCCAGTAGCTGTAGTCGTCCACCGTCGCGATGGCAGAGGAGGGGACTCCCGTCGGGATCGGTTGAGTCAGGAGCTCCTCACGCCCGCGCTGGCTGCGATACGCTCCGTACACGCTCCCGCCCACTCCGATCGAGCCGAAGACGCGGGACCAGGTGAGTCCTCCCCAGTTTTCGCTGACCCGGGCGTCGAGCAGGAGGTTGGCGACCGGCGCGTCCGGCGCACTCCCGAGCGTCTCCCAGGAGTCGATCCTGGCTTCGAGCTGCTGTCTGGACAGGTAGGAATAAGCGAGTGTGCCATCGATCCAGTGCCTGGGGAGCGTGCCGGCGACGAGGATCGGCGCGGGACCGAAGCGGTCTGCGCCCAGCTCGGAGTCACCACCTGCGGCGCTGCCGAGCTGGTACTGTTCGAACTGGAGGGCGAGTGCGCTGAGAAGGAAGGACTGGTTCTCCAGGAAGGCGAGCCCGCCCGGGTTGTAGTAGGTGGTGCTGAGATCCTGTGGACTCCCGACCACGGTTCCGCCCAGAAGTTCGGAGCGCGTGCCGTACTGCTGTGACCAGTAGTGGGCATCCTGCGCTGAGCCCGTCGCAGGGGTCAGAAGCAGCGCGATTCCGGCTGCCGCAACAATGGCGCGCGCCATCAAGACTCCTCTTCCCTCAGTTCTGAACGCGGGTCGGCGTGGATCGACTTACACGGGTGCCATCGCCAACCTGACCACTCTGATTGAGGCCCCAGCAGTACTCCGCGCCGTCTCTCGCGAGTCCGCACGTCAACGCGCCGCCTGCGTGGATCTCGGTGAAGGTGATCCCGCCATTCACGAGCACGGGCTCGGATCGGTTCTCCGTACTGCCGTCGCCCAGCTGCCCCTGCAGGTTCTGACCCCAGCAATACACGGAGCCTCCCTGGACGAGTGCGCAGGTATGAACCGCACCAGCCGCGAGACTCACCGGTCGTCCCGGGAGCCCGACCACCGTCGTTGGTTGGGTGCGGTCCTCGCTCGTGCCGTCACCCAGCTGGCCGAAGTTGTTGCCGCCCCAGCACAGGGCCTGTCCGTCGCTGACCCCACAGGTGTGCGCGCTACCGGCCACGATCGTCTCGACCGCGCCACTCACGAGCGTAGGCAGGAGTTGATCGAGTCGGCCTCCATCCCCCAGTTGCCCCTGGCTATTGAGGCCCCAGCAGAATGCGTTGCCGTTCTCCGTGAGGCCGCACGTGTGATTCCATCCGGCGATCAGGCTGCGGAAGAGAATGCCACCCCCCACCGTCCGGGGAGCGGTCTGGTCGTTTCGTGAGCCATCGCCGAGCTGGCCGTTGATGTTGAGGCCCCAACAGAGGGGGACGCCCCCGCCGGCGAGTCCGCAGGTGTGGGAGGCGCCGGCCGCGAGCGTGGAGAAGCTCAGCTCGGTGCGGACACTGGTGGGTTGCGCCTTGTCCGCACGAGAACCATCTCCGAGTTGACCTCGTTCGTTTCCACCCCAGCACTGGGCCTGTCCGGACTCGTCGAGCCCGCAGGCGTGGGCGCCTCCGGCCGTCAGAGCCACGAAGCGCGCCGATCCGTTGCCACCCGTTTGGCCCCTATCGTTGCCGCCGCGACACCGAACCGTACCCGACTGAGCCACGCACACGTGGCTGCCGCCGACGGCCAACCTGGTGCGCTGGACCTCCACGGCTGCCTCCTCGATGCGCACGTCGTCCGGGTCTTCGGCCTGCGCTTGTCCGGCCGCCGTCGCCGTGAACGTCACGCTCACGAGCGCGTCCGTGGCAATCGCCGTGAGCTGGTGGCGCCCCTCTACCCCACCGAGCCGCCAGAGGGCTGACGCACGTCCCGTGGAATCAGTGCGCGTCTGCGACGGTGCGGTCAGTCCGCCACCCATGTCGATCTGGAAGCGGACCTCGGCGTTCGGAACGGAATTACCGGCTTCATCCGCGACGACTATGACCACCCGGTTGGGCAGTAGCTCACCCATGGCCCCTTCCTGACGATTCCCGCCGACCATTGCGATCGTCGAGGGTTGGCCGGCCCGTGTGACGATCGTCAGCGTGCCAGGTAGGGCCTGGACGCCCGGAAGCGCGGCTTCGAGCACCGCAGAGCCCGGCCGCTCACCCAGGGTGACGGTGGTGCGTGCGAGGCCCAAAGAATCTGTTCGGATCTCTTCGTCGAGCAGTAAGGCATCTCCCGAGACCACCCGCAGTTGCAGGACGGTATCGGCCAGCGGCGTCCCTGCGCTCGTGGTCGCGCGGAAGACGATGCCGACCGAGTCGCCGACCGTGGCCGAGCGGACTGAGTCTGGAAGCGCCTTGATGGAGGCGGATGGGCTCTCGATCGGGGCAGGCAACTCGGTGGGGGCTCCTGTCTCTGGCTCTTGTGCCGCCGGGCGTGTGAGGAGGAAGCCGATGCCCGCCATCGCTACGATGGCAATCGAGATGCCCGCGACACCGAGGATGCGGGAGCGCCCCGACCCGTCGTCGCCGGAAGGGCGGTCG
>JBDGVS010000343.1:0-5013 GCA_039585535.1 Gemmatimonadota bacterium
GAGAGGCCGATCTCGTCAAGCGCGTCCTGGACGACGTCGGCTTCGAGCTCGACTTCTGGCGCGCACGAATGCGACCAGGATCGCCAATCAGCTTCGGGTGGCTGGAATCGGACGGCCATCGTCAGGCGGTCTTCAGCCTGCCGGGCAATCCGTCGTCGGCTTTCGTGACCTTCGAGCTCTTCGTCCGCCCGTTCGTGCTGAGGTTGGCAGGCCACAGCCAGGTCCGACGACGCGTCGTGCCCTGCATCGCAGCAGAGCGCTTCGAGACCCCGGCCGAGTTGACGTATTTCCAGCGAGTGGGGCTTTCGACCCGGGATGGGGTGCTGACAGCGCACCTCACGGGGCCACAGGTCTCCGGCCTGGTGACCGGTCTCGCCCGGGCGGACGGCCTGGCGATCGTGGCTCCGAACAGAGCCTCTGTGGAGCCTGGAGAAAGGGTCGACGTCATGCTCCTCGATACCGGGCCAGCCGCGCTCACCGAAGCCGCCCCGCGGTGACGAGGAGCGTAGGTCGCGCCTTCCGTATCGTGGCCTCCGTCGCGGTTTTGCTCAGTGCGGCAGGGTGTCACCTTCCGCGCTGGCCGGTGGACGCCACACTCACGTCCGGTTTCGGGGTTCGCTTTCTGGGCGCCCGCCCGGACATCCACCGAGGTGTGGACCTCGACGTCCCTACCGGGACGCCCGTGCAGGCGATGGCCGGCGGACGGGTGCGCTTCGCCGGCGTGATGAGCGGTTTCGGAAACGTCGTGTGGCTGGACCACGACGGCGGCCTCGTCAGCCTTTACGCCCACCTCTCCGAAATCAGCGTTCGTGACGGCCAGGAAGTCACGGCCGGCGACCTCCTGGGGCGGAGCGGAGCAACGGGAAGTGTCACCGCGCCCCACCTCCACTTCGAGGTGTGGCGTTGGGGACGTCCCGTCGATCCGATCGCGATTCTGGGTGGGAAGCCGTCGAGCTAGTCCCCGGCCTTCAGCGCCGCAATCTCCTCCGCAAGTCTCGGTACCACCTCGAACAGATCGCCCACGATTCCGTAGTCGGCGACGCTGAAGATGGGCGCGTCCGCGTCGCGATTGATCGCAACGATCGTCTTGGCCGTCCGCATTCCGGCGAGGTGCTGGATCGCACCAGAGATTCCGACCGCGAAGTAGAGCTTCGGAGCTACGGTCTTACCCGTCTGACCGACCTGCTCACCGTGCGGGCGCCACCCGGCATCAACGACCGCGCGTGAGGCACCGAGCGCAACGTCGGAGCCGATCGCATCGCGCAGCCCTTCAAGGAGAGTCCAGTTCTCGGGCTCCTTCATTCCACGACCGCCCGAAACGACGATCGACGCCTCGGTGACGTCCACGGCGCCCTCGGAAGCCGCCTTCCGTTCCACGACGCGGACCCGCCAGGTGGAGCTGTCCACGGCCGGAGCGGTAACGGTAATGGAGCCGCCCACCGCCTCGACCGCGGTGACGTCGGTCGCCAACGGCACATCGAGCTTCGCAGCCACACGCGGCGCCAGGTCCTTGCCCAGACCGGTTGCAGCGAAGATTACCGCCGCGTAGCCGCCCTCCCGGACGCGATCCGCAACGATATCGACGTACGCCTCGGGATTGTACTCACCGAGAGCGTCGTGCTCGCCCACGGTGATCATCTCAGCACCGACGGAGTGACTCGGCTAGCGTCGCCGCCACACCGACGGCCTCGCGTGCCGCGCTGCCGAACTGTCCATCTCTCTGCTCTACGAAGGCGAGTACGTTCGCCATGACATTTGCTCCGGAAATTCCGTGATCAGTCGTTGAATGAAGTACTTCCTCGCCTCAGAGGGCGTTTGCTTCCTCGCGCAGGAGTCGGACCAACTCCGGAACGGCGTCGGGTCCTTCGCCGACGATCCGTCCTTCGGCCCGTGCCGGCGGCTCGACCAGCGCAGTGAGCCGCACTCGCGGCTCCGCCGCTACGGCGGGCTTCTCCTCCAGTGGCTTTCTCTTGGCCGCCATGATGCCCTTGAGCGCGGCAAGGCGGGGCTCGTGGGGTCCTTTGGTCATGCACAGGACCGCGGGAAGGTCCACTTCGACGACCTCGCTCCCACCCTCGACCTCTCGATGGCAAACGGCCTTTCCATCTGCCACCTCGAACGTCGAGACGCCGGTCACGCAGGGGCGCCCGGAGATCGTCGCGACCATGGGGCCCACCTGCTGCTGGTCGTCGTCGGCAGCTTTGATACCGAAGAGGAACAGCGGAGCGTCCGAACCCTCGAGTTCGGCTGCCAGAGCCTTCGCCGTGGCCAGGCCGTCGAACGTCACGTCGCCGGTGAGAAGAACTGCGCGGTCGGCACCCATCGCGAGGCCTTTGCGCAGCGTCTCCTGGGACGAGGCATCACCGAGCGTCACGAGTGCCACCTCTCCGGCACCCGCAGCCTCTTTCAAGCGCAGCGCTGCTTCCACCGCAAAAGCGTCGTAGGGGCTCATATCGAACTTGATGCCGGACGTTTCAATCGCGGTCCCCGCGCCGTCTACCCGGATGCGGGCTTCGGTGTCGGGTACGCGCTTCACACAGACGATGACGTTCAACTTCTGACTCCGTGACGAGATTACACATGTACGGCGGTCACCGGACAGCAGGAAAAGATAAAGAAATTCCGCTCTCGTTTGGACCGCCTGCGGCCCCTCTCGAAGTTCAGCGCTCCCGTTAGAGCCCCGCTCCCGCAATCGCGAAGCCGAGCGTAGCGATCGCACCTCCGATCAGGGCGTACGGAATCTGTGTCCGAACATGGTCGACGTGATCCGTCGCCGCGGCCATAGAGGAGATGATCGTCGTGTCCGAGATCGGTGAGCAGTGATCACCGAAGACTCCTCCGGCCAGTGCCGCTGCCACGAACGGAGCCAGTGGAAGCCCAAGCGTGATCGCCGCTGGCACCGCGATCGGCAGCATAATGGCGAACGTCCCCCAACTCGTGCCGGTCGAGAATGCGATTCCCCCCGAGACGAGGAAGATCAGCGGCAGGTAGATGAAGTTCGGCATCGTACCAGCGGTCACCTGCGCAACATACTGGCCGGTTCCCAGTTCACGGATCGCGTCACCCAGGGCCAACGCAAGCAGGAGGATCAGTGCGAGCGGAACAAGCGCACCAGCGCCCTTGAGAGCAACTCGGACCAGGCCATCCACGGTGAACGCGCCCTGGGCCTTGAGGAGTGCCCACGCCATCGCAAGCCCGGCGGATACGGACCAGAGCACGCTCGTCGATCCGGAGCCATTTCGTATGTCCCCGTCCCCGGTGAGGTACAGGGAAAAGGGCATGAAGAGCACCATGGTCACGATCGGCAGGATCATGTTCCGCGCCAGCGGCGTGATACCCTCATCAAGCTCAGCAGACAGCACTTCCTCGTCGATCATCGGTGTCGCGTCCGGCCAGAGCACCTGCCCCGCCCTGGTTCGCTCCTCAGCCTTCTTCATCGGTCCGATATCGATCCCGAACATGATCACGACCAGCGCGATGATGACGGCCGCGAAAGCATAGAAGTTGTAGGCGATCGACTGAACGAGGACGCCGAGTGGGTTCTCGACACCAAGGCCTTCGAGCAACTGCAGATTGTACGCACCCCATGCGTTGAGCGGGATGAGAATGCAGATCGGAGCCGACGTCGAGTCGATGATGTACGCCAGCTTCTCGCGGGAGCACTTGTACCGGTCGAAGAGTGGCCGCGCGACCGTGCCCGCGACGAGTACCGTGATGTTCGACTCGATGAAAATCACGACACCGGCGAGCCAGGCGAGGAGCTGGGAGCGCTTCGGGGAGTCGACCCACTTCCTCTGCTCCAGCATCTGCACGAAGCCATGGACCCCACCCGAGGCCTGCACCGTAGCGATCAGCGCGCCGATCACCAGCGTGAACATGATGACACGCGCGTCGCCGGCGTCCCCGAGCACGGCGACCGTGCCCTCGATGGTCTGGGCAAGTCCGGCGAACGGATCCCACCCCTCGAGGATCGTCCAGGCGAGCCAGAGGCCGCCCGCGAGCGACAAATAGACCTGGCGTGTCCAGATCGCGAGACCGATGGCGAGAATCGGGGGCAAAACAGAGATCCACGTCGGGTCACTCATGCGGCGGGCAGCCTTTCTCCTCGGGTGGCAGGCACCTCGAGCCGCTCGGCGCCGTCAGCGCGGTCGGCCAGAAACACCGGGTGCGCCTCGAACATAGAACCGAAGGGGCCGCTCCGCCGCAGTCGTGATTCCGATGCGTGGCGACACACCGACGCGACCGTCACCGACGGCCCACCCCTGCATGAGTCGGAGCGGCAGCTCTCGGAGGTCGTGGCCGTACAGTTCATCGGTGACTCCCAGCGCCTGTGCCAGCCGTCCCGGGCCGGCAGCCACGGGCCTTCGCCCCGAGCGGCGAGCGAGCATGAACCCTTCACCCTCGAGCGCCAGGCCGCCCCGTAGCAGGACCGCCTGGCCTGCGCCCACAGGGCCAGTCACGACGTTCAGGCACCAGTGCACCCCGTAGCTCCGGTAGACGTATGCCCGCCCGGAGCGCCCGAACATGGCTCGATTTCGGTCGGTCACGCCCGAACGTGTGGCGGCGTGGGAAGCAGCGTCCTCGGGCCCGCCGTACGCCTCGGCCTCCATGATGATCAGTGAGCAGCGCACCTCATCGATCCACGACTCTACGACCCCGCCCAGGAGCCCTCGCGCCACTGCCTCAACCGGACCGTCGAAGAAGTCCGGCGGGAACGGCGTGTCGAATGGTCGGACGCCACCCGCTTGGATCGCCTCCTGGAAACGTACGGACGCAAGACGCCCCGGCCGGGAAGACCCGACCGGGGCGACGTCAGGCAGTTGCGGCCGACTCAGTTCCGCGAAACGCGTCGCTCGAAGTCCGACTGCCACGCTTCCAGAACCTGTTCCGCACGCTTCGGCGGCACGGTACGGGCAATCGCGCCCGGATCGTTCTGCATGGTCCGGAAGAGGTCGGCGCCGAAGGCTTCGACGAGCGTCTCCGCCGTCTTCTCACCTACGCCTTTGTACCGGT
>JBDGVS010000344.1:0-6802 GCA_039585535.1 Gemmatimonadota bacterium
GATGCTGCCGCGTGCGACCCACACCCGGACCAATCGCGAGCGCAACGGACCCAAGGGCCGTACCCAGGAGATCCAACGCCTCATCGGTCGGTCTCTCCGCTCGGTCACGGACATGCGACTGATGGGTCAGAACACGATCACGGTCGACTGTGATGTGCTTCAGGCGGACGGGGGCACCCGGACCGCGTCGATCACCGGCGCGTGCGTGGCGCTCGAGCTCGCGCTTCAGTGGATGTTCCACGAAGGCCTCCTGGAGCGGACAGCGCTTCGAGAGAAGGTCGCCGCCGTGAGCATCGGGATCGTGGACGGGACATCGTGTCTCGACCTCGACTACCCTGAAGACGCGCGAGCCCAGGTCGACATGAATCTGGTCGCGACGGAAAGCGGGGGGCTCGTCGAGGTGCAGGGGACGGCGGAAGGGGATCCGTTCCCGCGGGCCCAGTTGGACGAGATGATGGACCTCGGCATGGCCGGTATCGAGTCTCTCCTTGCCGCTCAGGCCCAGGCTCTCGCTTCGACATGAAACTGGTCGATCCGCAGGATTCTCTCCGTCGTGCCCGACCTCACCGTGCTCGATCTGGATGAGGCGGGCGTCGTCGCCGACCCGGCGGAGGCCGACCTGGAACCGTACGAGACCTTCGAAGAGAATGCACTTTCGAAGGCTCGATACTTTCGGGAGCAGACCGGACTGACCGTCGTGGCCGACGATTCGGGTATCGAAGTCGATGCTCTCGACGGAGCTCCTGGAGTCCGCTCGAAGCGCTTTGCCCCGGACGCGGGAACCGATGGCCGGGGGCTGGAGGGCACCGCCCTGACACAGGCGAACAACCGCCATCTGGTTGCACGTCTCGACGGTGTGCCAATCGAGCGGCGCACCGCTCGCTACGTCTGTGTCGCGGCGCTTCTCGATGGGGACGCGGAGCCTGTCTTTCTGCGAGGACACGCAGCTGGCGTGGTGATCGACGAGCCCCGGGGGGAGGGTGGCTTCGGGTACGACCCTCATATGCTCGTTCCCGAAGTCGGGCGCACCTACGCCGAACTCACGCCAGCGGAGAAGGACGCCCGCAGCCACCGTGGGGCCGCGTTCCGGCAGTTGGCCGAGTTGCTGGGGGCGCGGATCCAGGAGCCGTCGTCGGGCGGGGGTGAGCGATGAAGAGGGATCCTCGCGTCGTCGCGGAGTCCGTCGGCCCGACGGAGGACGGTCTCAAGCTGCGCATCACCTGGGGGGACGGGGTGGTGAGCGAGTACTGGCCACGCGACTTACGAATTGTTTGCCCGTGCGCGGGCTGTGTCGATGAGATGACGGGCGTGCGCACACTCCAACCGACGCAGGTGGGGCCGGACGTGTATCCGACGGCGATCCACTACGTCGGCCGGTACGCCCTCCAATTCGTCTGGAGTGACGGACACTCGACGGGGATCTATACGTGGGAGCTGCTTCGCCAGACGGGCGACCAGGCGTGACAGGGATCGCGATGCCCCACACGCACATCCCCCACGCACGCTCTCGGGTATAGCTTCTGGCGTCTCTGCGCCCAAACCCGACCCCTGTGCACACCGCCGAACCCCTCTCCGTACTCAAGGACGTCTTCGGCTTCGATGAATTTCGCCCGGGTCAGGCGCAGGTCATCGAGGCGGTACTCGAGGGTCGAGACTGTATCGCGGTCATGCCGACCGGAGCGGGGAAGTCGCTGACGTACCAGCTGCCGGCGCGACTCCTCGACGGGACCGTTCTGGTCATCTCGCCGCTCATCAGCCTGATGAAGGACCAGGTAGATGCGCTGCAAGAGCTGGGCTTCCGAGCGGTGGAGATCAACTCGACGCTCGACTGGGACGAGCGTAGCGCACGGCTCGATGCGCTCCGTCGAGGGGAATACGAACTGGTCTACCTTGCTCCCGAAGCGCTCGATGGCCGACTGCGGGACTTTGTCGAGGGGTGTCCGATCTCGCTCCTGGTGGTCGACGAAGCGCACTGCATCAGCCAGTGGGGTCATGACTTTCGCCCCTCGTATCGACGCTTGCAGGGACTCAGGGCAGCCCTCGACGTACCCGTGCTCGCCCTTACCGCGACCGCGACCCGTGCCGTGGCCAGAGACATCCTCCGGCAGTTGGGCATGTCGAAGCCTGCGGGCTTCAAGGGCTCGTTCTTCCGGTCGAATCTGAAGGTCGGGTGTCGGAAGAAGGGAGAGGGAAACACACGGAAGGAAATCCTCTCCCTCGTGAAGCGGCGAGAGGGTGAATGCGGCATCGTGTACTGTCTGAGCCGAAAGTCGGTGGATCAGACCACCGACTTCCTGTTGGCCAACGGCGTGTCTGCGCGTCCGTACCATGCGGGTCTCTCCGCCGAGGATCGCCAGCGCAATCAGGAGGCGTTCCAGCGCGACGAGGTCGACGTGATTGTCGCGACCGTCGCCTTCGGCATGGGGATCGACAAGTCGAATGTCCGCTTCGTCATCCACCGGGACATGCCGAAGGACATCGAGTCGTGGTACCAGGAGATCGGGCGGGCGGGACGAGACGGGTTGGAGAGCGACTGCTTCCTCTTCTATTCGTGGGCCGACGTGAAGATGCACGAGCGCTTCCTCGACGACATCGACGATCCGGACGTGTTTCAGCGGAAGCGCCAGGGCACGATCGACCTCTTTCGCCTCGTCGAGGCGGGGCGGTGCCGCCATCGGATGATTCTGGCGTACTTCGACGAGGAGATGGCGCCGTGTGAGACGTCGTGCGACGTGTGCACTGGCGAGCGGACCGCCGACGTGGCTGCCGCGGCCATGGTAGGCATGGGCGTCGTGAGGGGTGGGGGCACATCCGGGAAGCGGGCGAAGCGTGCTCCGGCCGAACTCGCCGACGTGGATCAGGAGCTGTTCGAGGGCCTGCGCACGCTCCGAAAAGAGCTGGCGGACCAGCAGGGCGTGCCTGCGTACATCGTTTTCAGTGACAAGGTGCTCGTCGAGATCGCGAGCCGCCGGCCACGAAACGACAGCGAGATGCTCGACGTGCCCGGGGTAGGGCCGGCAAAGCTGGAGAAGTACGGCGAGCCATTTCTCGATCTGGTGGCTGCGGCTTCGTAGAGACGGCGGGGAGTCCCTTTACCCGGCGCACCCTGAAGGCGAGAATGCCCCGACCCTCGTCGAGATGACCCGGACACCAGAGACGATGCCGCGTACCACGCCGTTCCACGAGCAGGTCGAGCCGCTCAACCAGACGGGGGTCTGGAAGCACTGGTCCGGATACCTCGTGGCTCCGCAGTACCAGTACTCGCTCACGAGTGAGTACTACGCCATCCGGAACGCGGCTGCCGTGCTCGATACGTCCCCCCTCTTCAAATACCGCTTTACCGGACAGGGAGCGCGGCCACTTCTCGAGCGAGTCCTCGCGCGTGATGTCGGTGCGTGTGCGGTCGGTCGGGCACAATACACGTGCTGGTGCGACGAGCGGGGGTACGTACTTCAGGACGGCGTCGTGGTGCACGTGGCCGAGCAGGAGTATCTCCTCACCGCGGCAGAGCCTGCGCTGCGGTACTTCCGGAATGCAGCGCGGGAGATGGGGCTGACTGACGTCGAGGTCGAGGACATCTCCGATGCGTTCGGGATCCTCGCCCTCCAGGGGCCTCACGCATACGCCGTGCTCGAGCAGCTCACAGACGTGGCGACCCCCCTGCGCTACTTCGGAGTCGCGCGCGGTATCGTCGCGGGGTGTGACGTCGTGGTGTCGCGAACCGGATACACGGGGGATCTGGGCTATGAACTCTGGATTCGCTCCGAGGACGCCGGCCGTGTCTGGGATGCCCTGATGGACGCCGGGCAGGGGCACAACATCACGCCGATCGGGGATGGGGCTGGATGTTTCGAAAGCTGGACGACGACGGTCGGGACTTCATCGGGCGCTCGGCGATCGAGGCCGAAGTGCGGGACGGCACGAGTCGGTGGAATACCGTCGGCCTCGCCGTGGACTGGCACGACTACGAGCGCGTGTATTCGGAGGCCGGAGTTCTGCCGCCTCACCATGAGCTGTACTCGGAATCGACGATGAGCGTCTACCGCCGGAGCGAAACGCCCTGGGAGTATGCCGGATACGCGAGCAGCTTCCTCACGTCGTCCCTCCTTCGCCGCCCCATCGCGATCGCCAAGCTGCCGCTCGACCTGACGCCCCCGGGATCGGAGGTCGATCTCGAGGTTTCGGTGATTCGTCAGCCGAAGACCGTGCTTTCCCGGGTCGAAAGACTCCCCTTCTTCGATCCGCCGAGAAAGACGGCCCTCATGACCGGGAGCGAAGGCTGATGGCGACCCCCGAGCAGTACGACGCGATCGTCATCGGTGGCGGGCACAATGGACTGGTGAATGCGGCCTATCTGGCGAAGGCGGGGCTGAAGACGGTGGTGCTCGAGCGGCGCCACCTCGTGGGAGGCGCCGCGATCACGGAAGAGCTCGTGCCGGGATTCAACTTCACGACCTTCTCGTACGCGCTGAGTCTCGTTCGCCCGGACATCGTTCAGGATCTCGACCTCGTGAGGCACGGGATGATGGTCCTCCCCCTGACGAGCACCTTCCAACCCGGGTACGACGGGGAGTTCCTGCACCTCGGCGCGGATTCGTGGGCCAACTATCACGAAATCGCCCGTCATTCACCGGCGGATGCCGAGGCGTCTCGGGAACTCGGGCACATCGTGAGCCGGGTCGCACGTGCGCTCAAGCCCTGGTTCGACCGGATTCCCCCGAATTTCGTCAGTACCGACCCGGTGGAGTTGGCTGCGATGGCGGAACTGAGCGCCTACATGGACGGACTCGATCCCGAGGTCCGCGACATGCTCGAGCGCTTCTCCGATTGCAGCGCTGCCGAGATTCTGGACGACTACTTCGAACACGACCTCGTGAAGGCGATGTACGCCACGAGCGGCATCATCGGCAGCAGGGCAGGGCCCCGGAGCAAGGAGTCGGGGCTCGTGTGGCTCTTTCACAAGATGGGGGACTACGACGGGGTGCCCGGCCAGTGGGGCTTCCACAAGGGCGGCAACGGCGGCTTCACGCAGGTGCTGGCGCGTGCGGTCGAGGCGTTCGGTGGCACGATCCGCACCAACGCGGGTGTCGCCGGCGTTCTCTACGATGGCGGGCGTGCTTCTGGGGTCGAGCTCGAGGACGGCAACATCGTGCGCTCCGATCTCGTGGTGAGCGCGCTGGACCCACGGCAGACGTTCATGCGGATGGTCGATCCCGAAGACCTACCGAGCGATCTCGTGGGTCACATCCGGGATTTCAAGTTCCAGGGCACTGCGTCGAAGGTGAACTTCGCGCTCTGCGAGTTGCCCCGGTTCCCCGGGCTCGAAGGGCGGGCGGACGTTTTTCGCGGCTTCACCAACATTGCGCCGTCCATCGATTACCTCGAAGAGGCCTTCGCAGACTGCCGCGAAGGACGGTTCAGCCGCCGACCCTTTTGCGATGTACACGCCCTACCAGCTCGCCGACAGCGACTGGGCCAAGGAACGTGACAATCTCGGAGATACCGTGCAGCAGACGTTGGAGGACTTCTTCCCGGGATTCGGGGATTCGGTGCTCCACCGGGAGGTGGTCACGCCCCTCGATATCGAGAAGGTGGTCGGGCTCAGTGAGGGCAACATCTTCGCCGGCGAGCTGTTCGCCTCCCAGCTCTTCTACAACCGTCCCGCGCCCGGCTGGAATCAGTATCGCACTCCCATCGATGGCTACTACCAGTGCGGGTCGGGGACCCACCCCGGCGGCTGCGTGATGGGTGGACCGGGAATGCTGGCGGCGCAGCAGATTCTGGGAGATCGCCAGCCGGCCTGAGTGGTGGCTCGGCGTTTCAACTCCGTTTCGCGAGACGGGCAGCACGTTTCCTGAGACGTCGGCCCCGGCGTCATAGATTACATAACATAACGGCACCTAAGATGCTGTGAATCATGCGATTGCACAGTACTGGGGGTGGGTCGGAGTGTGAGGTCTGACGCGGTACGCGTCTTCCTCGCGCTTCACGACCGGTTCCGCCGCCCCGGGTCTTGGCCTAGAAGCGCTGGCCGAAGACGGGGGTCCCTCAGCCTTGTCGGCCGCCATGGCGGCGAGCGCCGATGTGACCAGATCCGGGGATCGGACTGAACCAGGCGCCCCGACCGTCGGGACTGTGGTCAGGGTCACGATCCGACGTACATTCGGCGTCATCCTCTGAATCCTGCCTCTCACCGGCCTCTCCCGGAGCTCTCTACGTGAATCTCCTCCGCGCCGTCTCGGCCATTGCACTGATCGCGTCGCTTCCGAGCGCGCTCCTCGCCCAGACCACGCATCGCCTTCCTCTCGCGCCCGAGAACATCCACTGGGGCTTCTACGACGCTGCGCTCGAGCCTGCCGTGACGATCCGCTCGGGGGACCGGGTCTACGTCGAGAACCTTCTGGCTCGGGGTCTGGGGCGACTGCGCCTCGCGGGCTTCGACGAGAGTCGTTTCACCGATGCCATGCGGGCGGTCGAGGCGGCCAACCCCGCGCCGGCCGGCTCCCACCCGCTGAACGGGCCGATCTTCGTGGAAGGTGCGGAGACGGGGGACGTACTCGAGGTTCGCTTCGTCGACATCGGCTTCCTGGCGCCGTATGGCGTGAGCGGGCATATGCCCGGGGGCGGCACGCTCCCCGGTGACTTCCCGACGGCAGAGCTCCGACGGTTCGAAGTAGACACGATCGCCGGGACGATCACCATGCAGGAAGCCGACGGTGTCGTGATTCCTGCGCGGCCCTTTTTCGGCTCGGTCGGTGTGGCACCGCCGGTGCTCAGCGGTCGGATCAACAGCCGCGCCCCC
>JBDGVS010000345.1:0-3418 GCA_039585535.1 Gemmatimonadota bacterium
CACTCGGTGAACGAGCGCGCCGCCACAGCGGTCGCACGCGTCCTTCTGGCTCGGCGGACTAAAGTAGATGTTGTAGACAGCGCCGCAATCGGGACAGCTACGGCGACCGCTGAGGCGCCTGACGAGAGTCTCGTCGGGGGCCTCGAACAGAACGACCGCATCGACCCGCCGACCACCATTCGAGAGGACTGTATCCAATCCGGTCGCCTGGTCGGTCGTACGTGGGAAACCATCGAACAGCACGTCGGTGTCGGGATCGATCCCCTCGAGGTGGTCCCGCACCAGATCCAGAATCAAATCGTCCGGGACCAGTTCGCCCCGGTCCATATATCCCTGAGCCAACCGACCCAGATCGGTGCCATCGCGGCGCGCGGCGCGCAACAGATCACCCGTGGAAACATGAGCGGCACCCAGCTCGTCGACGAGACGGACCGCCTGGGTCCCTTTCCCGACTCCGGGCGGTCCCAGAAGAACGACTACCATGAAAGCCTCTGCGATTCCGTCGGGCTACATGTAGCGCTGACGGCCGCGCATCTTCACGCGACCCTTCTTCATGAAGCCGTCATAGTGCCTCAGAAGAAGGAGCTGTTGTGCCTGTTGGACCGTGTCGAGACCCACGCCGACCACGATCAGGAGGCTCGTGCCACCAAAGAAGAACGTATTGATGCCGAACAGGTCGAAAATGAAGAACGGAACGAGCGCGATGAACGCCAGATAGATCGAGCCGGGGAGCGTGACGCGCGTCAGGACGCGGTCGATGTATTCAGCCGTTCGCGCTCCGGGCTTCACACCCGGGATGAACGCGCCCTGCTTCTTCAGATTCTCCGCCAGGTCGACCGGATTGAAGATGATCGCCGTGTAGAAGTACGTGAAGAACAGAATCAGCAGACCGTACGTGATGTAGTACGTCATCGTCTGCGGCTGGAACGCCTCCGCAAGTACCGAGAGCGGCCCCAGATCCATGAACGCGGCGGCGGTACCCGGCACCACGATGAACGACTGCGCAAAGATGATCGGCATCACGCCCGCTGAGTTCACACGCAGCGGAACGAAGCTCTTCTGACCTTCGCGGATGCGACCACGGCCCACGACCTTGCGCGGGATCTGCACGGGAATCTTCCGCGCGGCCATCGTCATGGCGACCACACCGGCCGTAACACCTATGACCACAGCCAGCAGAGCAACCAGGGCGAACGCCCCGATCTCGCCCAGCGTGAAGGATTCCCACGTCCGAGCAACCGCAGACGGGAACGTCTCGATGATCGAGAAGAAGATCAGCAGCGACATGCCGTTGCCGATCCCCTGCTCCGTGATCTGCTCACCCAGCCACATCACGAAGATGGACCCAACCGTGAGTACGATGACGGTCGTAAGCACGAAGGCGAGGCCCGGGGTGGTCACAGCGCCCGGAATGGACTGAAGGAAGACCGAGTACCCGTACGCCTGTGCCATGGAGAGCACGACCGTGGTATACCGGGTCCACTGCGTCAGCTTCTTCCGACCGTCTTCCCCTTCCTTCTGAGGCTTCTCGATGGTCGGGAAGACCGCCGCAAGAAGCTGGAACATGATGCTCGCGGAGATATACGGCATGATCCCGAGCGCCAGAATCGTCGCACGGGAAAGTCCGCCACCCACGAACATGTCGTAGATGCCGAAGAAGGTGTTCTGCAACGAGCCGAACGCCTGACGTAGCGCGTTCACATCCAGCCCCGGCACAGTGATGTGTGCGCCGGTGCGATAGATGAGGAGGATGAACAAGGTGAAGAGGACCTTCTCCTTGAGCTCCGGGGCCCGCATCAGGTTCGCGACGGGGTTGTTCGCCATGACTGCGGGGCCTACTCGTCCGAGGAGCTGGTGTCGATAACCGAGACCGCTCCACCGGCGGCCTCGATCTTCGACTGGGCCGTAGCGCTGAACTTGTGCGCGCTCACGGACACCTTCGTGGAGATCTCAGCGACGCCGGGCACTTTGACCGGCTTCCGAAGAGAACGGACGAGCCCAGCCGCCTTGAGCGACTCGGGGGTGATATCCCCTTCGACCATGCCGAGGTCACGGACATTCACCACCTGGTACTCGATCCGGTTGATGTTCTTGAAGCCGCGCTTCGGGATGCGCCGGATCAGGGGCATCTGACCACCCTCGAACCGAGGATGGACGCTACCGCCCGACCTGGACTTCTGTCCCTTCTGGCCGCGACCGGCCGTCTTACCGTTTCCTGAACCCGGGCCACGTCCCTTCCGCTTGTGTGGGCGGTGGGAGCCGCTCGACGGGCTCAGATCATGTAGTTCTGCCATATCAGCAACTTCCTACGAGTCGAGTTCTTCCACTTCGATCATGAAGGAGACTTTCTTCAGCATCCCCTCGATGGCCGGAGTGACTTCATGCACTACGCTCTGCTGGTGACGCTTGATCCCCAGAGCCCGAATGGTGCGGCGATGACCTTCCTTCCTGCCAATGCCACTACGGACCTGAGTGATGCGCACCTTCCTGGTCTTTGGCTTAGCCACGGTGGACTCCCAGCGCCTCGACGGAAATGCCGCGCTCTTCAGCCGCACGCTCCGCGGTGACGAGCTCGTCGAGCCCGTTCATGGTGGCGCGAACGACGTTGATCGGATTGTTGGTTCCGAGGCTCTTGGTGAGGACGTCGGTGACGCCCGCAGCCTCGAGTACCGCACGGACCGGCCCACCAGCGATTACGCCGGTACCCGGAGCAGCAGGACGCATGAGCACACGTCCGGCCCCCCAGCGACCCACGATGTCGTGCGGAATCGTTCCGTTTTCGAGCGGGATCTTCACCATGTTCCGCTTGGCTCGCTCGAATGCCTTCCGGATCGCCTCGGCTACCTCGTTCGCTTTCGCGATCGAGACCCCGACGTTGCCCTTCTGGTCACCCACAGCGACCAACGCTGAGAACGAGAAGCGACGGCCACCCTTCACGACCTTCGCAACGCGGTTGATGAAGATCACGTTCTCAACGAGGTCGCTCTCGCGTCCCCGTCCGCCGCGGTCATCCCGCTTCTTGGAAGACTTCTTTTTCGGATTCGGATTCGGACTGCCGTTTGCCATCAGAACTCCAGCCCACCTTCGCGGGCACCGTCGGCGAATGCCTTCACGCGACCGTGGTATTTGTACCCGCCGCGGTCGAACACCACGGCTTCGATTCCCTGACTCTTTGCCTTCTCTGCGAGCGCCTTGCCTGCAGCGAACGCCTGCTCCACCCGCTTGTTCTGCCCTTCCGGAGAGAAGTCACGCAGTGAGGCGTCGAGCGTGGACAGACCCACCAGCGTCTTGCCAGCGCTGTCGTCCACAATCTGACCTTCCATGTTGCGCAGCGAGCGGAACACGACGAGGCGCGGGCGCGTGGCCGACCCCTCGATCTTGTTGCGAACGCGATGATGGCGCCGCTTCCGCTGAAGTG
>JBDGVS010000346.1:0-3415 GCA_039585535.1 Gemmatimonadota bacterium
CGCCGGCGCTTCTCTTCGATGCGTTTCTTCCTCGATGTCCGGGATGGCTTCGTTGGCACCCGAGGCTTGGCGCGGTGATTCCGTTCCTCGAGCTTCGCCCTGAGTCGCGTCAGTGCGAGCGCGCGATTCCGGTGCTGACTCCGCTCGTCGCGTGCGATCGCGCGGATCCCGGTCGGCAGGTGCACGAGACGTACACCGCTTTCGGTGGCGTTCTGATGATGGCCTCCCGGGCCTCCCGCGCGGAACGTCTCGACCCGACACGCACGAAGGAGCTCGTCGTCGTCTTTGGGAATCGGTATGGGGCCGTCGACTTCGGGCATGGTGACTGGTGAGTGGGGGCGAGGGCTACTTCGCGGGGCGGCGAGCGGTGAATGGTATGGAACTGACATGGGGGAAGGGCTACTCTACGGCTTCTTGGCCTGCCGCTCTCACCCTTCGTCCATGATCCTCGACCGCTCCCAGCAGAACCCGGGCGCCAAGTTCTTGTTCAGCCTGGCCTGTGTGGTCGTAATCGTGTACGGACTGCGGTTTGCGCGTCCAATCTTGCTCCCGTCGGCTCTCGCGCTTTTCCTGGCGATTCTGAGCCTGCCGATCATGGTCCGGCTCCGCAACCGACGGGTGCCGAATACGCTCGCGATTCTTATCCCCGTCTTCGTGAATGTCGCGGTGGTTGGACTTCTGATCTTGCTGGCGAGCAGCTCGGTCTCGGAGCTCCAACGGCAGCTCCCCACCTACCTCAACACCCTGGCGCAGCTGCAGTCGTCGTGGACCGAGTCTATCGAGGCTCGCACCGACATCATCGTCGGTGAGTACCTGACGCTCGAGCTGATCAACCCGGCGGCCGTGCTGGGACTCGTACGCGACGCGGTGGGTCGCGTCGCGCAGTTCCTCTCGATGACGTTCCTCGTCTTCCTGATCATGGCCTTCATGCTCAGCGAGGCGACGGTGTTTCCGGCGAAGTTCCATTACCTGGTGGGCAGCTCATCCGCGAGTGAAGATCGCCTGGCCAAGGTCGTCTCTGAGATCCAGACATACCTCGGTATCAAGACTGTCGTGTCCCTTCTCACGGGCCTGTTGCTCGGGAGTTGGGCGTGGGTGCTGGGGCTGGACTTCCCGATTCTCCTTGGGCTGGCGGCCTTCCTGTTGAACTACGTCCCCACGGTGGGCTCGATCATCGCCGGAATTCCGGCCGTACTCCTGAGCATTATCCTCTACGGGACGCTGGGACACGCACTGCTCGTGACCGCCGGGTATGCCACCGTGAATACCGTCTTCGGAAACATCATCGAGCCGAATCTCATGGGTCGCCGACTCGGCCTTTCGACACTGGTCGTGATTCTCTCGCTTCTGTTCTGGGGATGGGCCTGGGGGCCGCTCGGAGCACTCTTGTCGGTACCGCTTACGGTGATCGTTAAGATTTGGCTGGAGAATACGACGGACCTTCGCTGGGTCGCCGTTCTCCTGGCCAAGGGCGCCCCTGACCCCGGGACCGGCGAAGCCGGAGACTGACTGACCATGCCCCGCATTTCATTTGACGATCTTCCCGGTCACGGCCGACTCTGGGTCTTTCCGCTTGGGCGAGCGCTCGATGCATCCGAGGAGGCGCGCTGTCTCGACGTGGTCGACGCGTTCCTGGCACAGTGGGCAGCGCATGGCCAACCGCTGCGATCGGCTCGTGAGCTCGTATTCGGACGCTTCGTCCTCGTCGGTGTCGACGTCGATGCCGGGGCACCCTCCGGGTGCTCGATCGATGCCCTGACCAATGCTCTGCGAGGGCTCGGAAACGAGATGGGAGTCTCTGTCATCGATCACGCGCCCGTGTGGTATCGAGAGGGCGAGCAGATCATGACCGTCGCTCGCGCGGACTTCCGCGCCCTGGCGGCTGATGGGGCGGTCACTCCAGACACTCATGTGTTCGACACCAGCCTGACCCGTGTCGATGAAGTCCGTTCAGGCGCGCTCGAGCGGCCTGCCGCAGAGACATGGCACGGACGGGCGTTTTTCCGGGACCAGGTCCGGGCGTAGCTCAGGTCGCTCCGAGTGCGGACGCCAGAAAGTCGGCAGACGCTTCGTCCGCCCAGAAGCGCGGCGCCCACGGGTAGCCCTCCAGGAAGCCCACGTGGCCGCCGGCTTCTTCCATGACCCAACGGAGCCGCGCATTGTCGCGCGCGATCGCTTCCGGGATGGCGTGTGCGGGAAGGAAGGGGTCGTTCCGCGCGTGAAGGAGCAGGGTGGGGACGGAGATCTCGCTCAGAAAGCCGGCACTGGAGCACGCCCCGTAGTAGGCGGAGGCGCTGCCGAAGTCGTTGAGCGGAGCGGTGACGTGCTCATCGAAGTCGCGGATCGTGCGCGCGGCGTCGACCGCGGCCAGGTCGAGGACCTCACCGAGTTGGTCGCGTTTCCCGGCGATCTTGGTCCGCAGGGAGCGCAGGAAGTACTGGGTGTAGGCTCGGCCCATCCGGGAGCGTTCGAGGAGGTCGCATCCCGCGGCCAGATCGTACGGGACGGACATTGCCACGGCCGCGTCGAGAAGGCCCGCCCCGCCGTCCGGTCGCTCGCCCAGCATCTTCAGAATGACGTTGCCACCCAACGAGAAGCCCATCGCGCCAACCCGACGACCTGGGTAACGCTTGCGAATCAGGGCGACGACGGCTCCCGGGTCAGACGTTTCGCCGGAATGGTAGAAGCGCAGCGAGCGGTTGGGCTCGCCGCTGCACCCCCGGAAGTTCATTGCGACCGGCCGAACTCCCCGGCGCAACAGCGCCCGGCAGACATTTCGCACGTAGCGGCGTTGGGACGAACCCTCCAGTCCGTGGAGCACCAGGACGATCGGGGCTTCCGGGTCGGGGTCAGGCGTCCAGTCGATGTCTACGAAGTCGCCGTCGGACATCTCGACGCGCTCACGCTCGAACGGTGGCCCGTCGGGTGATCGGAGCACGCGGGCGGCGAGCGTCTGCGCGTGCGGACCAGAGGCCCACCACGCACGTCGAAATGGGCGGGGCGGCGGTGGAATCTCTCTCATCGCATCCACGCCGGCTCGAGCTTCTCGATTTCGTCGTAGGTGGGGCAGGCCGGATGATGGGCTCCGGACAGGTAGCCGATGCTCATGAGGAACTCGCCGGTGATCTCCCCGCCGGTGAAGCGGAAGGTCTTCTTGAACAACTTCACCCAATCCGCCTTGTCGAGGGGGTGGTGCGACTCGATCCAGGCCGCGAAGGAGCCGTGGCTTTCACGTAATTCGAGAACGCGCCGTGCGTTTGCGATGGCGGCATCGACTTTGAGCCGGTTGCGGATGATGTGCGGGTCGGCGAGCAGGCGAGCCCGGTCGCGTTCGCCGTACGCAGCGATGCGCTCTACCGAGAAGCCGTCGTAGGCCTCACGGAGCCCCCCGCGCTTCTTGAGGATCGTGAGCCAA
>JBDGVS010000347.1:0-3393 GCA_039585535.1 Gemmatimonadota bacterium
GTGATACGCCATCTGCAACGTGAGCAGCGTCAGCGTCGAGTCGCCTCGACGCAGGACCAGGAGTCCGGTGTCGTCCTCCACTCGTCCGGCGCGGCGCACCTCGGCCAGTGACTCGTACTCGTCAGGGTAAAAGGCGTCGAACATCGGCTCTTCACCGATGTACGCCCGCGACTCGTCGAAGTCTTCTGCGGTCTGTGCACCGACCGAAGCGAAGGGAAGGGCAGACGCGAGAAGAAGGCCCATGAGTGAGCGAGTTTGGAGCGTCATCGTCGACCTTGGCGGGCAGGGAACGGTCTGTGTTGCATCATTGTCAGTCTAGGCCGTGCCAGGAGGCGTGGGGAGTGGGGTGGGAAGCCTGGGGCCCGAGGAAGCACTACGCCTCATGCCTCTTTCTCGCGCATCTCGGTCCATGTCTCACGGACGATCATCAGCCCGAACAGTGCCGCGCCCAGGATTCCGATTCGCGCCATCCAGTCCGAGACCCGCTGCCACACGTCGACCGTGCTTTGGCGCTCCACCACGACTTCCACGTTGACGGGGTGATCGTCCACTGTCGCCGGTTCTCCAAAGATGTCCACGTCACCCCCCACGACACCCGACGCCATGACCTGGCCCGTCTCCCAGGTCGCGTACTCGTAGTCGATGTCCAGATACAGAACCCCGCGGCTACCGACTACGGCGCTCGCGCCCGGGCGAAAGACGAAGTCGAGAACTACGTCCTCCCGTTGACCCGGGGCCGGGATGTTTCCGGGTCCGAGCAGAACGACGTCGTCTTCGGCGACTTCCCATGGGGCTGTGTTGTCCACGTCGATCTCCAGTGGGACGACCTCTCCTTCGAGCGGCTCATAACGCCAGGTGAAAGACGAGACCGTGTGGTAGCCCTTGTAGGCAGCCGTTCCGTCCAGGACGATCCCGAGCGGATGCTCCCCGCCGGGCACCAGCTGCATGAAGTCGTCGTTTGCGAGCGTAGCGCCGCCTGCCAGGAACTTTCCTATGCCCAATGCCAGAACGATGAGGATGACGGAGCCCAGACATCCGGTGCAGCCCGGGGTCATCTCCGCGCCGTCATCCGTGGAGTCTTCGTCTGGCGAGTCGGGAGCGCCGTCGCCCGCGTGCCCCTCCTCACGCTCCTCACCCGACTCGATCGGACCCGTGACCTCCTCCTCCTCGATCGGGCGCGGGATGTCCGTCGCCTGGGGTAGCCAGCCGGGGAGAGTGGAGCCGAGGAATTCGCCCCACGGTAGAATGCCGGCCGCGTGGCCCCCCTCCGCCAGGCCCCGGTCCAGATAGAGCCAGGAGCCGGAGACTGCGCCCTCGTACGACCCTGGATTCATCTCACGCCACCACTCGTGCGACCGCCGTTCGGAGCTCCTTTCGACGGTGATGCGGATCGTTCCCGTCACAGGATCCGGCGCCCACTGACCGGTCAGCGCCTCGGACTTCCAGGGAAGCAGATCGTCCACCTCGTCGGTCCCCTCTCGGACCCGCACGCTGCCGTCTTCGTGAAGGCGGAGGTGCAGATTGTCTGGCACCTCTCGTGGATCGTCGTCCGGGTTGTACTGGAGTGTCTCCGTGTCGCGGCTAGAGAAGGTGGCCCACTTCCCGTCGAGGTTCAGAGAGCGTGGCGTCCGTTGATAACAAGGGAGAGACGAATGGACGTCCCCGTGCAGCCGGAGCACGACCCGATCTGTCGCCTTGAGGTGGAGTTCCTCGGCCACGCAGACGGCCAAGTATTCCCCACCCTCCAGGTAGGAGAGCGCACCGGTCGCCGGATAGGCGTAGTAGTCGGAGCCGTCGCCTGGCACTTCGAGTTCGACGACGTCGGGGGGGAGCGTTCGTGACAGGTTGAAGCGGATCGTCTTCGCTTCGTCCTCTCGCCACACTCCCTCGAAGTGCGCCGGGCCAGCCAACGATGCGTCGTCGAACCCTTCGCACTCGACCGCGTCTACGCTCTTGTCCTCGTAGAAGCGGAGGAGGACGCACGTGCTAAACGCCTCCTGGTCGTAGCCGTCACGGTCCGGGACGTGATGCGGAATGTGCGTGTAGAACGCGCTAAACGCCTTCTGCGGCATGAGATAGAGTCCTCTGACTCGCGAGGCGAACGTGCCTCGGCAACCTCTCGGATGTCCAGCCGAGGTGCAAGCAGGCGTTGGGAGTCGGCCGTGCGCCTACAGTCCCCGCAGGTACTCCGGCTTCAGCGGAATCGAACCATCGAGTGCCAGATCGATCGCGTGCAGGATGCGATCCTTGTCGCGCGGAAGCTCGCCCGCGATCGGCAGGTAGCTGGATGCGTGGTTCGTCCGGAAGGTGGTGTTCGTGGGCTCTGCGAATTCGACGATCGTGCGCATCTCCCCCAAGAGTTGGGGAATCTCCGGTAGTTCGAAACGCCCTTTCTCGACCATGCGTGCCTGCGGCGTTCCTGGAATCACAGTCAGCGTGAGGGCGCCGACGTATTCAGGATCCATTTCCGAAATCAGCCGGGCGGTTTCACGGGCGTGCTCGGCGCTTCGGTCTACACCTCCGGCGCCAAGGAGGACGATCACGCTGATGCGCATGCCGGCATCGTGTGCTCGCCGCGCAGCCTCGACGTGATCCGCGAAGGTGCCTCCCTTCACAATCCTCTTGAGGGTGACGTCGTCCCCCGACTCGGGCCCGATGTAAAGCATCTCGAGGCCCGCTTCTCGCAGCGAGCGCAGCTCCTCGGGACTCTTCTCGAGCACGTTCTCAGCCGTGGCGTAGCACGAGGCACGGCGAAAACGGGGGAGCGCATCTCGACACGCATCGAGGATGGTTAGCCAGCGTTCCGGGGCCATGATCAGGGCGTCGCCATCCGCGACGAAGACCTTGTCCGCACCCGGATGAACGCGCCCGGCCTCCGCGATGTCCTCGAGCACTTCTTCGAGGTCACGCACGCGGAATTTCTTGTCCCGGTACATGTCGCAGTAGGTGCACAGGTTGTGCGAGCAACCGATGGTGGCCTGCACGATGTACGAGTGCGCCTCAGACGGCGGCCGGTAGAGTTTCCCTTCGTAACGCATCAGAATCGTACCTTGACCACGGTCACCATCGGGAAGGGTTCGTTCCGAACCAGGTAGAGATGCTGCCCCTGTGCAGCGAGAGCCAGCGGAACACCTCTCGATCGATCGAGTTCCGACCCGTCCACCAGACTCAGCAGCCGAGATTCGAACACCTCGACATCTCCGTCCTCGGGGATCTCTCGGGTGCGCAGCTCGTGCTGAACGAGGATCATCGACGCCCCCCACGGGACGACCGAGCGCAGAAGGTGTGAGCCGGCCTCATCGAATGCTCTCCCGAGGCCGATGCCATCGTCGCTGTAGGCGGTGACCGGCCTGAAGTCGTCGAGTTCGGACGTCCATCTCTCTGCGCCGTCCC
>JBDGVS010000348.1:0-3385 GCA_039585535.1 Gemmatimonadota bacterium
AGAGAGAGCCCGGATGTGTTCCATTCTCGGAATCCGTTCCCCGTGGGGGGGATTGTCGAGGATCCCGCTACCGGCGCTGCCGCCGCCGCTCTCGGCGGCTACCTGAGAGCTCGAGGCCTCGTGACGCCTCCGTGCACGATTCTCGTACGACAGGGTGAGAGAATGGGGCGTCCCAGTCGGATCACTGTGGGTATTCCGCCCTCCGGAGGCGTCCTCGTCACCGGTGCAGCGGTAGCCATCTGAACGGCGAAGGAGAGCCGAATGCCGCAATACGTCGCACTACTCCGGGGAATCAACGTCGGGGGTCACCGAGTCAAGATGGACCGCCTGCGCGCGCTCTTCGAGGAGTTGGCGTTTCGGGACGTGTCTACCTTCATCGCGAGCGGCAACGTGATCTTTTCAACCGACTCCATCGATCGTGGGGGATTGAGAGACGTCATCCAAGGCCATCTCGAGGGAGCGCTGGGCTACGATGTCGCCACCTTTCTGCGAACACCGGCCGAGCTCGCGGAGATCGCCGAGGAAGGGGAGAACGCGGCGTGGGATTCGTATGAGTCGCACTATGTGACATTCCTTCATGAGCCCGCTTCTGATTCGCTGCAGGCTGCTTTGAACGACCTTGGCTCAGACACGGACGCGTTCCACTTCGCCGAGCGGGAGGCCCACTGGCACACCCGCGGGAAGGTGAGTGAGTCGCCGCTGTTCGGAGGTGAGCTGACGAAGGTCTTTCGTGGCCTTCCTACGACCATGCGAAACATGAACACCGTTCGGCGACTGGTTTCCAAGACCGGCTCCTCCGAAGGACGCTAGTGGACATTCCCCCCATGCCAGAGACGACGCCCTCAGACCTTCTGGCCGACTTCGGTCAGATCGATATCTACGTCTTCGACCAACTCCTCCGGGGCCGAATCACCTCGTCCATGCGGGTACTCGACGCCGGCTGTGGTGGAGGGCGGAACTGCGAGTACTTGATGAAGGGTGGCGCCGATGTGCACGGCGTAGATGTGGACCCGACTCAGATCGAGCGCGTGCAGAGGGTTGCCGCGACGGTCGCGCCGGATCTCTCTTCCGAGAATTTCGCCGTCAGTCGGCTCGATGAACTTCCGTACCCGGACGCTCATTTCGATGCGGTCATTTGCAGCGCAGTGCTCCACTTCTCGCGAGACGCATCGGAGTTCGAGTCGGGGATCGCCGAGATGTGGAGAGTCCTCAAGCCGAACGGCGTCTTCTTCGCCCGCCTTGCCTCGACGATCGGGTTGGAGGACCGGGTAACGCATCTGCGCGACCGTTGGTACCGCCTTCCCGACGGCAGCGACCGCTTTCTCGTGGACGAGCGGTACCTTCTGGAAATTTCAGCCAGGCTGAGTGCTCACCAGCTCGATCCGATCAAGACGACCGTGGTGCAGGACATGCGGTCGATGACCACCTGGGTCCTCCGGAAGATCTGAGTCACGCTTGTGTGCGTCGAGCCGCCACGGCAGAATCGCAATCTGATACGGCGCCCGATGAGTCATTATCACTCCCTCGACCCGGAGTCTCTATGAGTGCGACGCCCCCGCCGAAGTGGTACATGCCCGCGGCAGTTGCTGCACTGGTCTGGAACCTGATGGGGTGTGCGGCTTACCTCGCCGACGTCATGCTCAGTCCGGACGACATCGCGGCAATGAGTGCGGCTCAACAGGCGGCCTATGCGGCACGCCCGGGCTGGGCGGTCGCCGCCACGGCGATCGCGGTTTGGGGCGGTGCGGCGGGTTCGCTTGGGCTGATTCTTCGTAAGCGATGGGCCGCCCCTGTGCTGCTGGCTTCCGTACTCGGTCTCGTGGCGCAGGACCTGGCCCTCTTCGTGCTCACCGAGGCAGGCTCACTCGCGGGCCCGACACCCATGATCCTGCAGGCCCTGGTCTTCGTGATTGCTGTCGCGCTGGTGGTCCTGAGTCGCAGGGCCACGAGTGAGGGCTGGATCGAATAGTCCTGGCCCCGGGCTAGGGCCGCACCGACTCCCTGGCCAGGGAGTCGATCTCCTCCCAATGGAGAATCTCTGCCCCCGGGGTTGAGCCTCTCAGATTGAGGGCGATCGCCTTTCCAAGGCGATCTACAGTAATTCCTCGGTACTTCTTCATCCGACCGAGCAGGAGTGGGCTGAGCAGGGGCCAGATCGCGAGGGTCATCGCCTGGGACAGTCCGTATCGATTGGTCGGTGTCAGGATCATGGAGGGACGAACCAGCGTCAGTCGTTCGAAGCTCAGCTCCCTCAGCCCCTCTTCCAGCTCTCCCTTCGTGCGCAGGTAGAAGGAGCGCGAGCGCGGGTTCGCAGCTACCGACCCGAGGAGCTCGAAGTGACGCACACCGGCTTCCTTGCACGCGGATGCGAAGTCGAGGACCGCCGTCTTGTCGATCTTCACGAAGTCGACCCGATCCATCTTGGACGGTTGGCCCACGCCGAGCGTGCAGATCGCCTGCCGATGCCCGTCGAGAGCGTCCCGATAGGAGACGGGATCGAAGACGTCGACCACCGATTGGCGAATCTTGTCCGATGAGAGGCCCTCGAGCGGCCGACGGCCGAGCAGTGTGATCCGCTCCACGTCGGGCATTTGGGTCAGCGTACGGGCCACATGGCCTCCAACAGCACCCGTCGCTCCCAGCTGAACCACTGAGTATCCCGACTTCATCCATCCCTCACAGTGTTGACGACTCCAGGCGGCCCAACCGTCACGAGGCGATTCCGGCGCGGGTCCGCAAAGCTCACGGAGAGTCTAGCAGGGTCGCCACTTGTCGCGGGACACGTCGTACCGGAGGATCGCGAGCCGGAAGAGACTTACCTTACGTCCAACGAGGAGTAACGCCTCTGCCGTCTGCGGCCCATCGGCGGACGCGGCTCACTAGCACCGACTCTGGGATGGTTCTGACCGTGAGAATCACGTCGTACAACATGAGGCAGGGGGGATCTCGCGAGCATTGGGCGAGGATCCTGGCCGAAACCAATCCGGACATCCTGCTGGCTCAGGAGACCAGGGATCCCCGAACGTTCTCCAGAGACGTCGTCGAACCACTGGGCGCTCAAAACGCCTTGTGGCGTTCTGCGGCTCAGAACCCTTGGGGCTCGGCAGTCCTCTTTCGGGGGGGCGACGTGGCAGAGATCGCGGTGCCGGGATTCGAGGGATGGGTGACCGGTGGAGAAGTGGAGCTGGACAGCGGATCTGCGCTGATCTTCAGCGTCCACCTTCCCCAGACCGACAGCTCTTACCTGAAGACGGGACATCGGTTGATGGATGAGCTGACACCGATTATCCAGGGCGCGACGTGCATCCTCGGCGGTGATTGGAACTTCACGACCTGTCTCCGAGACCCGGGAGATCCGCGGAGCCACCGACCTGGCGAGGTGGAT
>JBDGVS010000349.1:0-3380 GCA_039585535.1 Gemmatimonadota bacterium
CAACCGCGGTCGCCAGGAGCTGAAGGCGTCGGATGTCAGCGTCCGAGTAGAGCCTCTGGCCGCCGTTCGAGCGGCTTGGCGTTACGGTTCCGTAGCGGCGCTCCCACGCTCGGAGCACAGGCGTTGAGAGGCCCGTGCGCTGGGCGACGACCCGGATCGGGTGGCGAGGTTCGATTGATTCAGTCATGGATGGGAAGCTAGAAGTCTGTCCAACGACTGTCAAATAAAATAGCTGTACTCGTCCTTAACAGGCGCTTCGGTATGACCAATGTGTCTGGACAATGGGTGAACGTGGTTTGTTGTGATGGGTCCGGCGCGCCTGGTGCAGCCGAGACGAACAGATCGGGGAAGAGCCCCCAGAAGACGTGATCCTCTGGGGGCTCTGGCGCTTCGTGGAATGGGGGTAAAGCTTGGTTTCGTTCCTCAAGATCGGCTCAACCCCGCAAATCGATGCGATCGTCTCCCCGATTCCGTTCCGTGGCGTGTGCTCTACCTCTCTTCCTGGCCTTAATTCCGGCCACTCTGGTGGCGCAGACGTCGGTGACCCTGGATCCGTCGTGGGCGGATGCGCTCCGATGGCGTCCGATCGGGCCGGCGAATATGTCCGGGCGGGTCTCCGACGTTGAGGGACTGCCGAGTCCCTCCAAGACGTTCTACGTGGCCGCTGCGGCCGGTGGGATCTGGAAGACCACGAACAACGGACAAACGTTTCGGCCCGTGTTCGACAACGAGCGCGTCGTCTCGATGGGTGACCTTGCGATCGCCCCGAGCGACCCGGATCAGGTCTGGGCGGGAACCGGGGAGGAAGACTCCCGGAACTCGATCTCACCCGGCGGGGGGATCTACAAGTCGACCGACGCAGGTTTGACGTGGGAGTTGAAGGGGCTCGAGGCGACAGAGCATATCGGACGTATTCAGGTCCATCCGACCAATCCGGATATCGTGTATGTGGCGGCGCTGGGAGCGCTCTGGCGCTCGAACCCGGAACGGGGCCTGTACCGGACGATGGACGGCGGGGACAGCTGGGAAGTCGTGAACTTCGTCAGCGATCGCGCGGGTTTCGTTGATGTGAAGATCCATCCGAGCGACCCGAACGTCCTTTTCGCGACCAGCTGGGAGCGGGAGCGCGGCCCGTACTACCTCCAGAGTGGAGGGCCCGGGAGTGCGCTCTGGAAGAGTACCGACGGCGGGGACAGCTGGGCGAAGGTCGAGGGCAACGGCCTCCCCGAAACGGAGTTCGGCAAGATGAACGTCGCGTTTGCGCCCAGTCGCCCGAGCGTGATGTACCTGATGGTCGAAGCAGCTGCGCCGGAAGGATCGGAGGAGGACAATCTCAACGGACTGTACCGATCCGAGGATGGCGGTGAGGCGTGGGAGCGAATGAACGACTACAACTCCCGACCCTTCTACTACTCGGAGGTCGCGGTGGACCCATCGGATCCCGACCGCGTGTACTTCTCCTCCCTTCGCTTCTCGGAGGACGGTGGGCGCACGATGCGTGACATGGCGCAGGGCGTTCACGTCGACTTCCACGCCATCTGGGTCGACCCGAACGATCCGGATCGGATGGTGCTCGGTAACGACGGCGGCATCGCGATCAGCTTCGATCGGGGCGGAAACTTCCACTTTCCCAACGTCTTCGCGATCGGGCAGTTCTACAACATCAGCTACGACATGGCGACGCCGTACCGCGTCTGCGGTGGGATGCAGGACAACTACACGTGGTGCGGACCCAGCCGGAAGGCGAGCGGTGACATCACGAACCACGACTGGTTCCGTGTGAGCGGCGGAGACGGCTTCGTCTCACAGCAGGACCCGAGAGATCCGAATCGGATCTACTCCGAGTCGCAGGGCGGAAACATGGGTCGCTCGTATCTGGCCACCGGAGAACGCACGTCGTTCGGGCGGCCCGATTGGCAGGTCTCGTACCGAGCCACTCAGGACTCGATTGCCACGCTTTGGCCCGACTCCACGCAGCCGATGCCAAGCGAGCAGGAAGGTCGCATTCGCGAACTCCAGGCGCGTGCTACGACCGACTCCACCGCGATGCAGCTCCGCTACAACTGGAACACACCGTTCTTCCTCTCGCCACACGATCCCGACGTGGTCTACGCGGCCGCGAACCGTGTGATGAAGTCGGACTGGAGGGGCGACGATCTGTACACGATCTCACCTGATCTCACTCGGGCTGACGACGAAAAGATCCGCATCAGCACCACGACCACGGGTGGGATCACGCCCGATGTGACGGGGGCTGAGACGTTTGGGACGATCGTCTCGCTGGCGGAATCGCCGGCGATGCCCGGCTTGCTCTACGCCGGTACCGACGACGGAAATCTGTGGGTGTCGTGGGACGACGGAGACGGGTGGCACGATCTGACGCGAAACACGCGGTCACTGGTGCCAGACGGCACCTATGTCAGTCGCGTCGAACCGTCGAAGCATGTCGCTGATCGAGTTTACGTGACGTTCGACAACCACCGCCGTGGTGACTTCACGCCCTACGTACTGGCCAGTGACGACATGGGTGCGACCTTCCGTTCGATCGCTGGCGATCTGCCCACGGGTAAGCCGGACTTCGCGCATGTGATCCGGGAGGATGGCGTGAATCCAGATCTTCTGTTCGTGGGCACGGATGTGGGAGCGTATATGTCGCTCGATCGAGGGGTGTCCTGGAATCGCTTCATGACCGGGCTACCCACGGTGCCCGTTCACGATCTGCAGATCCATCCGCGTGACGGTGAACTGATCGCCGGCACTCACGGACGCTCGATCTGGATCGTCGACATCAAACCACTGCAGCAGTTCTCGTCGTTGGTAGTCGACGCCGGCGCGCACCTCTTCGAGCCGGCGCCGGCATACCAGTACGGCACGTCGCCGAGGGGAGGCGAATTCACTGCGCAGCACTACTTCGTGGCTCCGAACCCTGCGTATGGCGCGGAAGTCACCTACTGGCTGGGCGAGGAGGCGGAGGAAGTGGCGATCTCCGTCACCGACGAAGCGGGGAGCGAGATGTGGTCACAAGATGTGCCCGGCCTCCGTGGCGTACATACGGTACGGTGGAACCTGCGGGGGCCGTCGACCCCGCTACCGCTTTCTCCCTCTGAGGCGCGGGACAGCATCGCGATGGTCGCCCGGCTCGAAGCGGTGGCCGACTCGCTCGTCGAAGAAGGCGAGGAGCAGGACCAGGTGAACTCCGCTGTCGAGAGGCTCATGGCTCGTGCTGGAGGCCGACGCGGGTTCGGCGGAGGCGGTGGTGGTGAGGGGCTTCCATTCACTCCCGACGGGGTGTTCATCCAGAGACCGGCGGAGGGTGGAGAGGTCGATGCCGACGACGGGGGGGCACCCGTGTCCCTTCAGCAGCGGATCTCGCAGATCAT
>JBDGVS010000350.1:0-3377 GCA_039585535.1 Gemmatimonadota bacterium
TGCAACGGCGGGCGGATCGACGAGGTGGCCGACTTCGTGCGCCGACGCGGCACGACCGTCGAGATCCGCAACCTCTTCCACAACGCCCCGGTTCGCGCCCGCTTCTTGAAGTCGGTCAGCGCCGAGACCCGGGTGGTCAACGAGGTCGTGACGGCGCTCGCGCTGGCGAATCCTTCCATCGCGTTCGCCCTGACCTCCGACGAACGAGTGCTCCGCGATCTCGCGTCCGCCGCCGATGCTGCGGAGCGAATCACACAAATCTGGGGGCTGGAGCACGGATCGACGCTGATCCCCGCTTCGGCATCGTCCGAGGGCTTCGAGGTCAACGGGCTGGTGCAGCGGCCGGATGCTGCGCGACCCGGCGTGCGACGCAGCCACCTCTTCGTGAATGGTCGGCCCTTCCGCTCCCCGGCGCTCGTACGCGCGGTTGAACGCGGGTATCGAACGACGGTGCCGCAGGGAGTACGTCCCTGGCTTTTCCTGTACCTGACCGTCCCGGGGGACCACGTCGATGTGAACGTGCACCCGGCGAAGGCGGAGGTACGCTTCCGCGACGCCAATCGGGTTGAGGCGCTGATCGAGCGCGCGGTGCGGGAGGCGATGGACCACGAGTCGAGCCAGGCGACGCTCGATCCGGTCACCCGTCGTCCGACGATGAGCGTTCGAGAGCCATCCGGTTCGGGCCGACGTAGTGGAGGGGGGACCAAGTCCGGGGGAGGAGGGCAAGCGGCGTCGGCTGAAGCGCAAATGGCCCTCTTCATGTCCGCTGACGCCGTAGAGGCGTCCGGTGCGTCCGAGGGGCCGGGCGCGGGCAGCACGCGGCCTGTGACGCCACTCCCCGAGCCAGGTGGGCGTCGACCGCGGCTCTGGCAGGTCCTCGACACCTGGGTGCTGGTCGAGACCCGAGACGGAATCCTCATCGTCGATCAGCACTCGGCGCACGAGCGGATCCTGTTCCAACGTCTCATGGACTCCTTCGATGTAGGCGGGCAGGAGAGCCAGCGGCTCCTCTTTCCGCTGACCTTGCGACTCACCCCTCCCGAGGTCGCGCTCGTCGACGACAATCGGGGGCTGCTGTCGAAGGCCGGCTTCGAGGTCGAGGGCTTCGGAGGCGATACCGTGATCGTGCAGGCCGTCCCGAACCCCCACCGGTATTTCGATGCGGAGCGTGCGTTTCGTGAGATGGTTCATGAACTCACCCACGGGTCGGACCTGGTGAGGTCCGCGAAGAACCAGCACGAGCGGATCGCGATGACATTTGCGTGTAAGAGCGCCATCAAGGCCGGACAGAAGCTTTCCGAGGTCGAGATGCAGGAACTCTTCGATCAACTCTTCTCCACGGAGCTCCCGCACCACGACGTGCACGGGCGCCCGACCATCGTGCGCCTCACCCGGGCCGAGCTCGAACGGAAGTTCGGACGCTCGTGAGGGCGGAGGCCCCGCGTTTCGTCGCCATCACGGGTGCCACGGCGTCCGGAAAGACCGAACTCTCACTTGCGCTCTCCGAGCGCATCCCCGTCGAGATCATTTCGATGGATTCGAGACAGGTATATGCGGGAATGGATATCGGTACCGCCAAGGTCGACGCCGCCGAGCGCGCGGCCGTGCGGCACCACGGACTCGACCTGGTGCCTCCGGGTGAACAGTACTCCGCCGGACGTTTCGCGCGGGATGTGCGGAAGTGGATCGCGGACATCGAATCGCGTGGCGCTCTTCCTCTGCTCGTAGGCGGCACCGGCTTCTTTTTGCGCGCCGTGATGGAGCCGATCTTCCAGGAACCCGCGTTGGACCCGGAGCGTCTTCGGCGGCTGCGCTCCTGGCTTGCCACACGCGCCCCCGAAGAGCTGGAGCGCTTCGTGACGGCGCTCGACCCGGAACGGGCTCCCCTGGCAATCAAGGGCGGCCCGCAGCGAATGGGGCGGACCATCGAGGTCGCACTCTTGTCGGGGTGTCCACTCTCGAGATGGCATCGCGTGGCTCCGCAGGACGGTCCGGGGGTACCCGGCGTGGTCATCGTACTCGATCTTCCGCGAGACGAGATGTACCGCCGCATCAACGAGCGGGTGGGCCGTATGATCGAGCTCGGCCTGGTGGCCGAGGTGGAGAGCCTGCTCACTGCGGGCTACGACGACGATGATCCCGGGATGTCGGGGACGGGGTACCGGGAGATTACCGCACATCTCAGAGGCGAGTCGACGCTTGAAGAGGCCATGGAGTTGATCCGGAGAAATACGAGACGGTATGCGCGACGCCAGCTCACCTGGTTCCGACATCAGTTGCCGGACGGAGTGACCCTGGTCGACGCGACCGAACCACTCGACACGAGGGTCTCCGCAGTGCTGGATGCTGTGCATCGAGCCGGCCTCGCGAGCTCAACAGGGAGCAAGCCGTGAAGATTGGAATCACCTGCTACCCGACGTACGGCGGTTCAGGTGCCGTCGCCACCGAACTCGGACTCGCACTCGCGGAGCGTGGGCACGAGGTGCACTTCGTCTCGTATGCCCAGCCATTCCGTCTCGGCGGCTTCCACGAGCGCGTGTTCTTCCATCAGGTCGAGATGGAGGACTACCCACTCTTCGAGCACCCTCCGTACTCGCTCGCACTGGCGGTAGCGCTCCATGACGCTGCTCGGAAGCACGAGCTGGACCTGGTGCACATGCACTACGCGATCCCGCACGCTGCCTCGGCGTATCTCGCCCGACAGATGCTGGCTCACGAGCGCCCCCTGAAAATCGTCACGACGCTGCACGGGACGGACATCACGTTGCTTGGGCTTCATCCGTCCTTCCACGCCATCACCCGCTTTTCGATTCTCGAATCCGACGGCCTCACCGCCGTATCGGGGTACTTACGGGACGAGACCGTACGCGACTTTTCCGTGCCGACGTCTCGCATCGAGGTCATTCCCAACTTCATCGACACGAAGATCTGGCGGCCAGGGCTCGAGCCCTGTCACCGCGGGAGCCTCGCACCAGGGGGTGAGAAGATCGTGATGCATGTCTCGAACTTCCGCTCTGTGAAGCGGGTCGAGAACGTGGTTGAAGTCTTCGCCCGGATCGACCCCTCGGTGCCGACACGCCTCGTCATGGTGGGAGACGGTCCAGATCGCCCACGGGCAGCGCAACGGGCCGAGGAGCTGGGCGTTTCCGACCGCGTCCTCTTCGTCGGAAAGCACCAGTCCGTCGAAGAGCTGCTCTCCTGCGCCGACCTCTTCCTTCTGCCCTCCGAGGCCGAGTCCTTCGGGCTCGCCGCTCTCGAGGCGATGGCGTGCGGCGCTCCCGTCGTTGCCTCCACGGCCGGCGGGCTACCAGAGGTCATTGTCGATGGGGTGACGGGGTACCTTCATCCGGTGGGAGCGGTAGAGGAGATGGCGGCCT
>JBDGVS010000351.1:0-3336 GCA_039585535.1 Gemmatimonadota bacterium
TGCTCCATCGGGGTGCGGTCGGTCGTCGGAGCTTCCTGGACGGGGATGATCACGCGTCCCATCCGACCGGTCAGCACCGAGCGAACCATCACGCCCGGGATCCCTTCCGTGATGCCGGATTCATGGCACATCAGGCACTGCTGGCCTTCTCGAACGAACTTTGGTGCCTGGTCCGGATCCTGCGGCAGGAAGTAGAAAGCCGAGCCGTCGTCGGGATCGACGGAGGCGATCTCGACGATCCGGCCACTCATGGGGTCGGTGTCATCGGCCACGTGCCCGACGTACACGTCGTCGTTGAAGTAGATGGCCCGCGGAGCCCACGGTGCGATACGCTCCGTCTGGAGACTCGTGCGCGCGAAGATCAGAACCTGGGACGAGATCGGAATGTCGAGCGCGGAAAGCAGCGAGGGCAGGTAGCCCATGACGGAGTCGTGTGAGAAGACCACATCCCCTGCGTCGAGCAGTTCCTGCAGGCTCACCATCGGATCGGTGTGCTCACCATTGGGTCCCAATGTGCTGATGGGAGCGGCTGCGGGAAGAAGGCCGGTCGGGGTATGGTGACGAGGTCGCGACTCGTCTCGTACCCGGCGCTGTGTGGACGCCGCATCGTTGGACGTCGCTGCGTCCATGCGGGGTGCGCCACTTCCCCCTGGCGCGGGTGGAGTCGGGGCGGGGCCTGCGCACGACGCGACAGCAGTTACCGCAGCAATCAGTAAGGCGGGGCCGCTGGCTCGTCCATGGTTTGAAGGCATAGGGAAGTTTCGCGATCCGCGGCAACGCCCCACAAGAGGGAAAAACCCTACACGGGTGTCAGGTGACTCAGAGGGTGGTGGCGTCCGCGGCACCGGGCCGGAATCGGTAGTGCCCGACCAGCCATTCCTCGCCATCGCGGTACCCGAAAAGCTCTTCGCAGGCGAGGAAGAACAGCCGCCAGCGGTGGAACCAGCGAGGGGCCTCTTCGCCGTACGTGTCGCGCAGCACGGGCATGACTTGCGCCTTGCGAGCCTCCAGAAGCTCCCGCCACGCCTGCGCCGTCTTTCCGTAGTGAACTCCGTTGACCGGCCACGCCTCCTCAATCACGAGGTCGTCGTCGAAGTGCTCGAACAGATCGAACGACGGCATGATGCCGCCGCTGAAGAAATACCGTCCCATCCAGTTGTCTGCGCCCTCCGTCTCGAAGGGGTACGCGTACGTCCGGTGGCAGAAGACGTGTACGAAGAGGCGAGCATCTTCTCTCATCCACGACCGCACGCGGTGCAGGAGGGCTCGGTAGTTCCGCATGTGCTCGAACATCTCGACGCTGACCACGCGGTCGAAGGGTCCACCGATTCGACCGTCGTCGCCCTGCACGAGATCATTCATGTCCGCGGTGACGACGCGCACATTCTTCGGTGCACGCGCTTCGATGAAGCGTCGCTGCGGCGCGGAGTTCGATACCGCCGTGATACGCGCGTTCGGGAGCGTCCGCGCCATGTGCAGCGTCAACGAGCCCCACCCGCATCCGAGCTCCAGGATGTCCTGCCCGTCTGCGAGATCGGCTCGCTGCGCAGTCAGCCGCAGCATCGCGTCTTCAGCCTCGTCGAGCGTGTGCACGCCATCCGGCCAGTACGCACCGCTGTACTTCAGGTGACTCCCCAACACGAGCTCGAAGAATTCGGGCGGGAGTTCGTAGTGCTGCTCGTTCGCCTTCTCCGGTACCAGCGCGACAGGACTGCTCCGTAACTCATCGATGAACGCTTCGACGGAAGGGCCTCGGGCCGCGTCGGCGAGTCGTTGCGCGAGAAGCTGTCGGACACCGAAGCGGAGGCCCGCCAGGGGGATGAGCCCGCGCTCGGCGAGGTCGATCATGATCTGGCTCACGCTACCGCCACGGTGGGGCGGGGCAGTGCCACGGGCTGCGGCAAGTCGGCTGGGGCCGGTATGTGCGCGTCCGGTTTTGCGAAGAGGAACTGAACGCTGCCGAGTACCGCCTCGTCGAACCCTCCTTCGCAGTAGCAGAAGTAGAACTCCCAGAGGCGCTTGAAACGATCGTCGAAACCCAGCTCGGCGATCTCGTCCCAGCTATCGAAGAAGCTCGCTCGCCAGCGACGCAGCGTCTCGGCGTAGTGGGGGGTCATGTCGTCGAAGTGGACCAGGCGGAGGTCGGTCGGGGCGGCTGCGCCAGTGAGAACCGAGACCGAGGGGATGCAGCTGCCCGGGAAGATGTACTTCTTGATGAAGTCGACCTCGCGGCGAGCGGATTCGTAGAAGCGGTCCTGAATCGTGATGGCCTGGATCGCCGCGAGGCCCGTCGGGGCGAGCAAGTCCGCGCAGTGCTGGAAGAACGTCTCGAAGTACTGGTGCCCTACGGCTTCGATCATCTCGATCGAGACGAGCTTGTCGTAAGTACCGTCGACATCCCGATAGTCGCGGAGCAGAACGTCTACGCGATCGGCGAGCCCTGCCTCTCGCACACGTTCGGTCGCAAGGGCGTGTTGTTCGCGCGAGATCGTGGCGGTAGTCACACGGCATCCGTACGTGCCCGCAGCGTGGAGAGCGAAGCCACCCCATCCCGTGCCGATCTCGAGCACGTGGTCCTCGGCGCCGAGAGCGAGCTTGCGGCAGAGTCGGTCGTATTTGGCGATCGATGCATCACGCATTGTGCCACCAGGCGTTTCGAACACGCCCGCGGAGTATGTCATCGTGTCGTCCAGAAACGCCGAGAAGAAGTCGTTCCCGAGGTCGTAGTGCGCTCGAATGTTTCGGGCGCTCCCGTCGCGGGTATTCCGGTTGCGTGCGTGCAATGCGGCACGGACCGGTTGGATCAGGCGCGCCGTGCCCGTTTCCAGCCCGTCGAGGACGTCGCGGTTGCGCACGAAGACGCGAATGAGGGCCGTGAGGTCGGGGGTGGACCACTCCCCCAACGCATACGACTCGGCCGCACCGACGTGGCCCCCGAACGCGACCGCCCGCCAGAACGCCGGATCGTTCACGGTGACCTGCGCCGCCACCCCGTCTCCGGAGCCGTACGTCGTCGTCTCGTCACCGGAATGCACGGTGAGTCGGCCACGGGTGAGTCCATCGAGGCCGGCGCGGAGGGCGCGCTCGGCGAGGGTGTCGAGCATGCTCATGCTGGGTGCTTTGCAGGGTGTGTGTGGAACGGCGTGCGCTTCAGCCACAGGCGCAACGCCTGCGCGTAGATCCCGACGACGACGCGCACGGTCATGAGAGGATAGGTGGCGAGAACGCGAGCCAACGCTCGCCCGGAGATCTCGCTGCGGATCAGGGAGAGCGAGGCGTCGAACACTTTCGCTCCTGACACATGATTCTCCATGAGGACCTCGAGGGTCTCGCCCG
>JBDGVS010000352.1:0-3738 GCA_039585535.1 Gemmatimonadota bacterium
CGCCACGATGGCACACCCGAGTCGCGGAATCGACTCCTCGTCGAGGGTAGCTCCGACGGCGCACGGCGAATACACATCGCATACCGTCGCGGACACCTCTCGTAGAGGGATGGTGGTGGCTCCCAGTCGGGCCGCGACCGCTTCGGCTCGACTCGCGTCCAGGTCGGCTACGATGAGCGTGCCTCCGGCCTCGGCGATGCGTTCGACGAGGGGTCCTCCAACAGCTCCCACGCCCTCAACAAGGACGGTCCGGCCACCGAAATCGTCCGAACCGAAGCGATGCCGGAGCGCCGCGCGAATGCCTTCGAAGACGCCGAGAGCCGTGTAGGGGCTCGGATCCATCGGTCCCTCGGTGCGGCCGTGAACCCCGATGACGTACTCGGAAACCTCGGCGATGGTCTGCATGTCCTCGGTGTTCGTCCCGAGATCTGCCCCGGTGCCGTACCTCTCACCCAGGGAGTTCAGCAGCCCCCCGAAACCATGAAGGAGCCCCCGGCGGTCAGCCCCGCCCTCCTCCGAACGGGAAGTCCATTGCGGCCCACTTGTGCGTCATCCCCTCAGCGAGACGCAACGCATCGACCAAGCCGTCCTCGGGTCGGCCGTACACCTTCATCCGGCACCCGCCCGTGGCCGGGCCGAGCGTGTCGTCGTGCAGTGCCACGAAGATCCACGTACCCGTGGGTTGATCACGCCGGACGAGTACTCCGATTCCGTCCCAGCTCTCGAGTAGATCGAGGAAGCCCGTCTCCGTCATGGTCGTCTCCGTTGGGGCGTTCCCGCCCTCACGTCAGTCATCGGTCGTCCGAGACGATGCGCGCGTAGCTCTCGGGATTCCACTGGGGCCGCTCGTCCGCGTTCCCGATCTCGGCACCCAGATAGTAGAGCAGCTTCGCGATCCGTGACGCTTTTTCCGCGTCGATGCGGTCGGGTTCGTCATTGCGCCCGTGATAGTCCTCGTGGGTCCCATTGAAGAAGAAGAGAATCGGCACCCCCTTCCGGGCGAAGTTGAAGTGGTCCGAACGGAAGTAGAAACGTTCCTCGGGCCAGAGGTCGTCGATCGCGGTCATGCGAAGCTCGGGATGCTCCCCGTTGACCCGCTCGAGCGTCCGCCCGAGATCCGAGTGCTCCTTACCGATCGCGACGATCGTGTCTGTCCAGTTTCGCCCCACCATATCGGCGTTGAGGTTCGCTACGGTGGCCTCGAGTGGAACCGTCGGGTGCTCCGCGAACCACTCACTGCCCCACAGCCCCTTCTCCTCACCGCTTACCACGAGAAAGACCATCGAGCGTCGGGGCGCGGTCGGCAGGGACGCCATCGCTTCAGCGACCTCCATGACCGCCGCTGTACCGGACGCGTCATCATCCGCGCCATTGAAAATGGAGTCACCGGCCTCGTCCGGAGTGCCCACTCCGACGTGATCCATATGCCCCGAGAAGACCACGTACTCCTCCCGTAATTCGGGATCGCTGCCTTCGAGGATTCCGATCACATTCGGAGCGGAGGCCTCCACCTCTCGGGTGCGCTGTATGACGGTCACGAGCAACTCGGTTTCGTCCACGCGGACATCGGATCCCGAACGGGCCGCGAGCGCGGACAGATCGACACCGGCCCCTTCCGTGAGTCGCTCCAGTGCCGCGGTCCGGATCTGGAGGAGTGGCGCGAACGTCGCCGCGGGACGGCCCGCACTCCCCCACCCCTTGGAGGCGGTCCCCGTCATCGAGCGATCGACGTTGGCCGTCCACCGCGCGTCGCCCGTCCCATTGGTCACCATGACCGATACGGCACCCGCCGATCGCAGCGCGGCGACAAGCTGGAACGTCTCCCCATCCACCCCGCCCGCATCACGAGCGAGCACCAACGCGACGTGCCGTCCCAGGACCTCCCTCCGAACGCCTCGCCCGACCGGACCGGAGCCGGAGACCAGAACGAGATCGGCCGCGACATCTCCATCGACGATCTCCCCGAAGAGCGGAAGCACCTCCTCGCCGAAGCGTAGCCGATGTGCCCCGGCAACGACGGATGACCGCTCGGCATCGACCACGACGGCGCGAAGTGGATAGCGCTGGATGAAGCTCCCCTCGTCCGCACCGCCACGCAGTCCAAGTCGACGGAACTCCGATGCGATCCATTCGGCTGTCTTATCCAGACCAGGGCTCGGCGTATCTCGTCCCTGCATCGAATCATGCGCCATCACCCCAACCCGCCGGGCAAAGTCTTCCTCTGTTATCGAACGGGCACCGAGCTCGATCGCCTCATCCTGGGCACAGGCAGAGGCGGGCATGAGCACGAGCACCAGGCCGAGAGGAAGGAGTCCCCGCGGAATGGGAGTGCGTTGCGTCTTCTTCATCGAATCTCCGGGGTCGACGGGCCACCGTTGGACAAGAAAGGCCCCGCATCCTCATACGGGACACGGGGCCTTCAAGTTCGGCACGGATCGAAGATTCGTCAGCCCGCCGGAAAGAGAGACTCCAGGAGCGTTTCGAGTTCCTCCGCAGGGTGTGGCCCCTGGAGCACGATCCATCCGCCCTCCGTGAGCGCCTTCACTTCGTTGAGACCCGATGCCGCAGCCGGTACGACGTCGAGGCTCACGTCAGGCAGGAGGTGGTAGATCTCGATGATCGAACCGTCTTCCATCCGTTGAACGACATGCGTGCCACTCGGCGCCGTCCCCTGACCGAGGCTGGTTACGGCTACGACTTCGAGTCCCGGCACCGCCATCGACGGTTCGTCCGAGATGGCTACCTCGTCGTCTGACACCGAACGGCGCGCCGCGAAGCTGTTTTGCTCCAACGCTGACGTCACGGGCGCCCCGGCCGACCGTTCTCGACTCGGGGACGCCTCTTGTCGCTTCGCCGAGTCAGCAGTCGGTTCAACCGGCGCGGCCGGAGCAGCGTCGATCGCGGCAGTCGTCACGGTTTCATCGATCGAGGCCGTCGTCGCCACTTCGTCGGCGAAGCGAGCGAAGTCGAGCGGGGCGTCCTCCTCCGGTGAGTCGTCGGCCGGTATCGCCTCCGCGGCGAGGTCAGCTCCACCTTCCGCAGCCGCACCAGAAGCAGTGAGATCCGCGCCTGCCGCGGCACGCTGCTTCTGCGCTTCGACCGGGACCGGTTCTGCCGCAGCGAATAACTCGGCCTCGGCGGCCGAGCGCATCTCCGCCTCCGGCAGGGATCGGATCTCGGCTCCCGTCGCCGGAGCCGACCCGATCTCCTGTCGCTCGGCGACCACCTCGCCAGGCACATCTGCCCGCACTGCCAGAGCCTGCACGGTCGCGGGCATTTCGCTCACTCCCGCGCCTTCGATCGATCCGATGTCCCCGGAAGCGCCACCACCCGAAGCCACGGAGACAGGCTCCGAAAGCGCACGCGCGCCCTGGGCAACCGCTTCGGTCGCGTCCACCTGCGTCACCGCTTGTGCCTCAGGAGCCTGTGCTCCCGGCAGGCCTCCCCGCAGCATCCATCCCGTTCCGAGCGCGAGAACCACCGACGCCGCGAGACGCATCCGGTACGCGTAGACGGAGATGGCCCGGCCCTTCGGCCGTGTGCGCTCCACGTACGCCCGCAGTTCTTCGAAGCTCGGCAATTCGACCTCCGGGGCCGCGAGGCCGAGAATGGCGTGCGCCTCCATACGGATCGCTCGCTCCAGCTCCAGGCGCTCCGCGCACTCGGCACAGCTATCCAGGTGCTCTCGAATCCGCACGGCGTCGCCCGCCGGGTATTCATCGAGCGCCCCATCCAGAT
>JBDGVS010000353.1:0-3323 GCA_039585535.1 Gemmatimonadota bacterium
CATCGACCTCAACAATGCCAGCCGCCCGCAGGCGCTCAGCGACGCCATCGAGGTAGGCCAGCTCCGCATCGCTCAACGGCGTGAGGAAGTTCACATCGGGAAACGCCATGGGTGGCGGAATTTCGACAGTCGCGAGGTGGATCGCAGCGCCCGATCGCTTCGCGACGGACACGGCCCACGGCAGCGCCTGCTCGGAGAATACGGTCCCATCCAGGGGCACGAGAATTCGCCTCAACATGACCTACCTCCTTCCCTTCGGGTGTCTTGCAACATGCGTCGAAGTCCCAGGAAAATTTAACGGAATGTGACGGGTTGGATCCTCAGCGACCCCGGCGGGGCACCATCACGGGCTCGCCGGGATCGGGCCGCACACCCTCGGCGTCCATTGAGGCGTTCAGAGCCGGTACTCGCCTGGTGAGTAGCGCGTTCAGCCGTTCCACGAGGGGGGGCACGGAGTCCCAGGCGGCATCGATCTGCCAGAGCTGATCTTCGGTGGGCACAGTTGAGGATCCTTGAATGCCCGTCGCAACGCGGGTCCAGCCCCTTGCTTCACGAAGACCGGTCTGGATTGCCCCGATCTCTTCCCGGATCGCCGCGACTTCCTCCGTCAGGAGAGTGGGTACCGATTCCTGCTCCTCAAGCAGATCCTTCGCCGCGCTCATCTGCTCCTCGAGTCCGTCGATGGACTGCGTCGCTCGGTGCAGTGGACCCGCCAGTTCGTGAAGCGTCATGAGCGCGTCCTGGCGCAGTCGACGATCCGCGACCGTCATCGGACGTCTCGGATCTGCTTCGACTTCCACGGTGGCAGATGTAGTGGATCCTGCCGCTGTGAGGGTGACCGTGTACGTGCCGGGCATCACAATCGGGCCTTGGGGAGGCCCACCGCGGCGGCCGCCGCCGGCCTCGCTCTCGTCCGCCTCATAAGGGGCGTCGTACCGCCAATCCCAGAGGATCTCATGGAGGCCCGCTGCAGCTGGACCGTCGAGGGTACGAACGTGCTCCCCCATTGTGTCGGTGATGGTCAGGGACACCGTAGGATCGTCGGCCATCTGCTCTTCGTCGGCGCCGTGTCCTCCGGTATCGGCATCGGAAGTGATCGGGTCCGCGAGGTAGTAGCGTACGCGAACCGCGCGTGGTGGATTCGGTGCGGAATATGTCGCTCCGTAGAATGGCCAGTCGCCCTTCTGGGCCCACATGATCGACTTCTTCATCGGGAAGACAGCTCCCGCTTCCGCCATCACATCCGTCTGGGTCGCGAGGTGCTCGAGGGGGGAAATGTCGTCCATGATCCAGGCGCTTCGGCCGTGTGTCCCCAGGATCAGGTCGTTCTCACGCGGATGGATCGCGATATCGTCGACCGCCACCGTAGGCAGATTTCCCTTGAGCCTGGACCACTTCTCTCCGCGGTCGAGAGATACGAAGACTCCGACCTCGTTCCCCACGAAGAGAAGATTCTCCGCGCGGTGGTGCTCGGTAATCACATTCACCGACCAGCCGTCCGGGAGCCCTTCTCCGATTCTGCGCCAACTCTCACCGTTGTCCTCGGTCACGTACACGTACGCGGCGTAGTCGCCGTTACGGTGTCCGTCGAAGGTTGCGTACACGCGTTCGGGGGCGTGTGCCGATGGCGTGAGACGACTGACGTAGCTCCGCTCGGGGAGGTCTGGGATGTTGCTGACGACGTTCGTCCACGTGTTCCCGGCATCCAGCGTGACCTGAACGTTGCCGTCATCGGTGCCCGCCCAGATGACGTCCTCGTCGAAATGAGATTCGGCGACCGTGGTCAGGTTGCCGTAGGTGTCGATCCCATCGTGGATGGACATCATGGCCTCGCTCCCGGGCACCCCCATGATTTCGAGTTCGGCACGATCGATCTGCTTGGTCAAATCGAAGCCACCCACTTCCTCCCAGGAGACCCCGCGATCCCGGGAGCGCATGAGGAAGTTCCCGCCGAGAAGGATCGTGGCAGGATCGTGACGTGAGATCAGAAGGGGCGAGTTCCAGTTGAAGCGGTAGCTCTTCGCCGTGTCGCCGTTCTCGCGCGGGCCGGTGATGGGTCTCATGGGCGTCTTCTCACCCGTGATCAGATCGTACCGATTCATATTGCCCCCCTGCGACTCGGAGAAGACGATCGTCGAGTCGGTCGGGTCGACCACGGTCCAGAAACCGTCCCCATACGCGGTCTCGTACCAATCCTGATGTCGGATACCGTGAAACGAACGGGTGTTCGAAGGACCGCACCACGGATTGTTGTCCTGCAGGCCGCCGCACACCGCGTACGGGTCTCGCATGTCGTAGGAGATGGTGTAGAACTGCCCGAGTGCGAGGTTGTCGAACATCCGCCAGTGGGCGCTCCCGTCCCACGAAGCCGACACTCCACCGTCGCTGCCCAGAATCAGGTGGTCCGGGTCGTTCGGGTTGATCCAGAGGGCGTGGTGATCGACGTGAATCTGCACCGCGCCGTCGCTGCGGAACGTCTTTCCCGCGTCGTCAGAGATCATCAGCTGGGTGCCGAGCACGTAGATCCGATCTGGATTGCTCGGGTCGATTCGAACTTGCGAGTAGTACATCGGACGCGGGTTCGTGTCCGACATCTTCTCCCACGTTGTGCCGCGGTCGGTCGAACGGAAGATGCCGCTTTCGCTTGGACCGCTGCTATCGCCGAAGCCCTGACTCGCAAGACGCTTGTCGGCCTCGACGAGAGCGTAGACCAGATTACCGTCCTCGCGGAAGACGTCGATCCCGATACGTCCCTTGTCCCCTTCCGGCAGGCCGTCGGTGAGTTCGACCCAACTGTCGCCGCCGTCCACCGTGCGATACAGACCGCTTCCCGGACCACCGCCGTTGAAGCCGAAGCCGGTCCGTCTGCGCTGGTACATCGCGGCGAAGAGGGTCCCTGGATCCGAGGGATCCATCGCGAGGTCGATCGCGCCTGTGTGCTCATCGATGTAGAGGATGAGATCCCACGTTTCTCCGCCGTCGATCGTTTTGTAGACGCCCCGTTCCGGATTGGGACCCCACAGGTCACCAACGGCCGCTACGTAGACCACGTCCGGATCACGGGGGTGGATCAGGACCCGTCCAATGTGCTTGGTCGCTTCGAGTCCCATGTGAGCCCACGTCGCTCCACCGTCCGTCGACTTGTACACGCCGTTGCCCCACGGAGATGACTGACGGTTCTGGGGCTCGCCCGTGCCGACCCAGACGAGGTTCGGGTTCTCCTGGTCGACCGTGACGTCGCCGATCGAACTCGTGGGCTGGTCGTCGAAAAGAGGCGTCCATGACGTGCCGTGATTCTCGGTCTTCCACAGTCCGCCGGCTCC
>JBDGVS010000354.1:0-3313 GCA_039585535.1 Gemmatimonadota bacterium
CATCGTCGCCCACAAGCAGGGGCAACGGGATATCAGATCGGGTCGGCACTCCCGTGGTCTTCGTCATCGTCGCCTTCGGGCGAAGACTGGCGATCCGACACGAAGCGGAGGAGCATTCCTCCCGCGAGCAGGACGAGGGCCAGCCCGGTCATCCAACGCTCGTCGAGGTAGATGCCGACGACTGCGATCCCGGCAGCGACAGAGAAGAGCCGGACCTTCCACTCGAGCAGCCCGTCGTCGCGCCGCCCGCGATCACCGAAGAGAGACACGATGCGTGTGCGGTCCTAGCCGGTCACCGGCTAGACCTCTCGAGGAAGCGGCGGACGCCCCGCCGGCACGCCTCGGTGACCCGCGCCTCAGCGTTGACCTGTGCCGCACGTTCAATCCCCGCATCGAAATCGAGCGTATCGAGCTCGTAGAGCAGCGTCTTCGTCAGCATGATCGCCGAGGCGGGCTTCCGGGCCAGCGAGCCGAGGTACTCGGCCACACCACTCTCGAAGCTCGCGTCGTCGAACACGCGATTCACCAATCCCAGCCGATGGGCTTCACTCACGTCGAATCGGTCGCCCTGGGCGACGAGTTCGAAGGCGACCCCCTCGCCGACCTTTCTCCGCAGAATCGTCATGACGAGCGCCGGCACGAAGCCCAGATAAACCTCGGGGTATCCGAACTCCGCCCCCTCGTGCGCGAGCACCAGATCACAGGCAGAAGCGAGACCACAACCGCCAGCCAACGCCCTGCCACGTACTACGGCGACGATGGGTTGGGGATGGTGCCGCATCAGGGTGAACAGCGCACCGAGCGTACGCGCATCGTCGAGGTTCTCCTCTTCCCCCATCGTCGCGATGCGCTCGAGTTCAGCCAGATCTGCTCCGGAGCAGAAATCGTTCCCCGCACCGGTCAGGGCCACCACCCGCACCGCGGCGTCCTCGGACGCCCGGGAGAGTCCATCCTTCAGCGCCTCGACGAGCGCCGCATTCAACGCGTTGCGCTTGTCAGGACGATTGAGGGTCAGCGTCGCTACGCCATCCTCAACCGTGTAGAGCAGGAGATCGGAAGTCACGCCGGCCCCGCACCATACCGGTCCGGGGTCCACCCAGCGGGCACCCGACCACGGCCGGCCACTGCTTCGGCGACCTCGTCAGTCACCTCGATCTCCATTCGCAGGATGGCGGTACTGAAGACCTTCCCCTGCGCATCGTTCATCAGCGACATGGTACCGCCGCCACCGAGGGCGCCGTGCAGAAGAAAGTTGAGCGCACTGAGATTCGGAAGCTCGAAGCGCTCCACATCACCAAGGACCATGGTGCCGAAATGCGCCTTCACCGCAGCCGGGGTAAGCTGCTCCCGGAGCAAGTCGAAGTGGACCTCGTCGTACGCGATGACTCCGACGTTTGCGGTGTCGCCCTTGTCACCGGATCGCGCGTGGGCCAGGTGAACCAACGGGATTCTCGTCATACGTCTCGTACCTCCACCCTCAGAGCCGACTCGACTTCTTCGCGGCGGAGAAGCGCCGGCCAGTACGCCATGATCTCCTGGACGCGGGGTCGTCCACCAGCGAATCCGGTGACCGACGGCGGCCCGGTGAGAACCAGTGGGGCAATTTCCCTCGAAAAACGCTCGACGGCGGCCCGGTCGGACGAGCGAACTCCGACCCGAAGCTGCACCTCGGGCAGGTCGGCGGGGGCTTCTCCGACCAACGGACCGTGTGTGGAATCCCATCCCACGAGCTCGGTTCGGATCTCGTCGAAGTGCAGACCGAGTCGATCCAGACGCTCTCGCAGAATTCGGTCGGCCGCACCCGCCTTGGCGGCAGCATCCGGCCACGAATACGTCAGCATTCCCGTGGCCTTCCATCCTGATGCGTACGCGATCGACACCTTCAGGAAGTCCGTTCGGGGGCCACCGGTGACTCCGTGGACCCGCACCCGGTCATTCCCCTGATCGTCCAGTTGAATCTTCGTGAAGTCCGCGACCACATCGGGCGTGATGTAGTCCGTGGGGTCGCCCATCTCGTAGAGGATCTGCTCGGCGACCGAGGCACGAGTCACGCGCCCCCCACTTCCTCCATGCTTCGTCACCACGAAGCTGCCATCGTCGGAGACTTCGACGATGGGGAAGCCAACGGCCGCCATCGCCGGGATATTCCACCAGTCGATGAGGCAGTTGCCCCCGGTGGCCTGAGCACCACACTCGTTGATGTGGCCGGCCACGACTCCCGCCGCGATCCGATCGTGATCGTCGGTCGACCACCCGAATTCGTGGATCAACGGTCCGTACGTCAGCGCCGTGTCGGTGCTCCGTCCGGTTACGATGACGTCAGCTCCTTTCCCAAGCGCCTCGACGATCGGCTCCGCACCGATGTACGCATTTGCACTTTGAACCTGGTCCCGGATCACGGCGAGGGGTTCGCCCGTCTCCATGTTGGCCAGTTCATGCCCGCGTGCCATGAGGTCATCGAGGCGGTCCATCAGGTCGTCACCGGTGACGAGTCCGACCTTCGCCCGCCCCTCGACTCCCGCCCGGCGTCCAGCCTCGACGAGTGCCTCCGCGCACCCGGTGGGGTTTACGCCGCCGGCGTTGGTGACCACCCGAACGCCATCCGCAATGCATTGCGGGAAGATCCGTTCCATGAGCGGGACAAAATCCCGCGCGTACCCGGCCTCGGGATCACGCGCCCGCTGCTTCTGCATGATCGACATCGTGACCTCAGCCAGATAGTCGAGCATGAGGTAATCGATCGAGCCGCCTTCCACCTGGCGCACAGGGGCTTCGAGGTCGTCGCCCCAGAAGCCCTGGCCACTGGCGACGCGCACTATGCGCTCCCCGCTCACCGCGTTCCCTCCGGAATATGAAAGGCCCCGATATGCGGGCCGGGATTCTGTCTTGCTGCACGCAGAAGAAGACCGAGCGCCGGGCGCAACTCTTCTGCCATCACGACCTCGTCGACGAAGCCACGTGCGGCTGCGAAGCGAGCGTCGAGCTGCCGATCGTACTCGGCCCTCACCTCGTCCATCTTCGTCGTGAGGTCCTCGTCGGGGACCTTGCCTTCCGCCTTGAGCTTGTCGAGCTGGGTGCCGAAGAGCGCCACCACCGCACTTCCCCCCTCCATGACGCCCATACGACCGGTCGGAAGAGAAAGGATGAAGTCGGGGTCGAAGCCCTGCCCTGCCATGGCGTAGTAACCGGCCCCCGAGGCGTGATTCAGCGTCAGCACGACCTTGGGCACGGTAGCCGTCGCCATCGCCTCGACGAAGTCTGCCCCCGCTCGGATGATGCCCGAGTGTTCCGCTTCGGGACCTACCATGAAGCC
>JBDGVS010000355.1:0-3298 GCA_039585535.1 Gemmatimonadota bacterium
GGCTGTTCGCCGCGTTCGCTCTGGCGTTCAGCGTCAAGGTGCCGCTCTTCCCGTTCCACACGTGGCTTCCTGATGCACACGTAGAGGCTCCGACCCCAGGCTCGGTGATTCTGGCTGCGGTCCTGCTGAAGATGGGTACGTACGGCTTTCTCCGATTCCTCCTCCCGCTCTTCCCGCTCGCCGCCCAGCATTCGACGGTGGTGACGACGATGCTGGTGCTCGCGGTCATCGGAATCCTGTATACCGCGTGGGTGGCTGCGGTACAGCCGGACGCCAAGAAGCTGGTCGCCTACACGTCGGTGGCCCACATGGGCTTCGTCGTGTTGGGCATTTTCGCTCTGACGGTCAACGGGCTGCAGGGTGGTCTGGTCGTGATGATTTCACACGGCATCAGCACGGGAGCACTCTTCCTGTTGCTCGGGATGCTCTACGAGAGGCGTCACACCCGTACCATCGCCGACTTCGGTGGAATCGCTCGTGTCGCACCGCTCTTCGCGACTGCATTCATCATCACCGCGCTCGCGTCGATCGGGCTACCGGGCACGAGCGGCTTCGTGGGTGAATTCCTCGCGCTGATGGGTGCGTTCGAGACGCATCCCACCATTGCGATGATTGCCACACTCGGCGTGATCTTCGCGGCGTACTACATGCTGCCGATGGTTCAGACCGTCTTCTTCAACAAGCTGGAGAAGGACGAGAACCGTGAGATGACCGACCTGACATCGAGAGAGATGGTGGTTCTCGGACCGCTCCTCGCGCTGATGATCATCCTCGGCTGGAACCCCACGCCGGTGCTGGAACGCATGGAGCCGAGCGTACGGGTCGTGCTCGAACGGGTGGAGGCGGCTCGTGAGGCCGTGATCCTGGACGACTCCGGAGCCGCACTCGTGGAGCTTCCGAACCCGGTGGAACAAGAAGTTGAGGCCCCGGCGGGCGCCGCCGACACACCCGATGTCGCCGAGGCCGACCCGGCCGACGCACCCGAATAGGCCGGACAGGCACATGGAACTCGATTTCTCTCGACAGCTGCACTACTTCTGGGCGTTGATGCCCGAGATGATCCTGTGTGTATGGGGCATGGTGGTGCTCCTCACCGGGGTCTCACGGTCACAGAAGGAGAGCGCGAAGGGCACGCCCGGAGATCCCAGCTTCGGGGGTCCGGCAGACCTGGGGTGGCTCGCCCTCGTGGGTGTACTGCTCGCAGCGATGGCGAACGGGTGGCTGTACGGCATTCAGGAGGTCGGTCGGGACTCGATGATCGCGGTGGACGGCTTTCGCCTCTTCGCCAACTGGATCTTCCTGATCGGGGCAGCTCTCTCGATCCTGATATCCTTCAGCTACGTCTACCGTCAGCGCCTGCAAGCCGGTGAATTCTACGCACTGATGCTGTTCGCCACGGCCGGGATGATGTTCATGGCCGGCGCGCGGGATCTAATCGTGGTCTTCCTCGGCCTCGAAGTCATGTCGATCGCGGTCTACGCCCTCACCGCCTTCAACCGGCGCGATCGCAAGTCGGCCGAGGCCGGACTCAAGTACTTCCTGCTGGGCGCCTTCGCGACGGGCTTCTTCCTCTACGGAATCGCCCTCCTGTACGGCGCTACAGGCAGCACGAACGTGGCGGGAATCGCCCAGTCGATCTCGGCGGGCCAGGCGCCGCCGATGCTCCTGACTCTGGCGATCGCCTTTCTCGTGATTGGCTTCGGCTTCAAGGTCTCGGCCGTGCCCTTCCATATGTGGACGCCCGACGTCTACGAAGGGGCTCCTGCACCGGTCACGGCCTTCATGTCGGCGGGGGTGAAGGCTGCTGCGTTCGTTGCCTTCCTGCGTGTCTTCATGGTCGGCCTCGACGGCGCCTACGAGACGTGGTACCCGATCATGTGGTGGCTTGCGGCGATCACGATGGTTACGGCGAACATGATTGCCCTCGTTCAGTCGAACGTGAAGCGCATGCTGGCGTACTCGAGTATCGCGCATGCGGGCTACCTCCTGGTCGCGATAACCGCATCGAACGAGACCGCGGCGGCGGGACTCCTCTTCTACCTGCTCGTCTACACGGTCATGAACATCGGCGCGTTCGCGATCGTGATCAGTGTGGCCCACCAGGCGGAAGAGCGACTGCAGGTGGAGGACTATGCCGGATTCGGTTGGGCACAGCCGGCGTTGGGGGTCGTACTCACGATCTTCCTCCTGTCTCTCGCTGGCTTCCCGGGCACGGGTGGCTTCATGGCGAAGATCTACCTGCTCCAGGGTGCCGCGGACGCACAGCTCTGGTTCCTGTCCGTGATCCTCGTGCTCACCACGATCGCGTCGTACTGGTACTACCTGCGCGTGGCGTGGTTCATGTGGATGAAGCGTCAGATCTCCGACGACCAGCATGATCTCGTGATCGTCCCGCTGCCGATGCGGCTGGCGTTGGTCGCGGCCGTCGTGGTCGTGCTCGCCACCGGGCTCTTCCCCTCGCCGGCGCTTGAATTCGCTCGGACGAGCGTGGAAGGTCTCGGCGCGATGAGTGGCAGCATGCTCGGCCTGGGCCAGTAGTCATATGAAGACCCACATCTTCAGGCAGTACGACATCCGCGGGATCGTCGGAGAGGACCTGGACCCGAGTGTTACGGAGTCCGTCGGCCGTGCCCTCGCGTCGCATGTGCGTGCCGAGACCGGTATCGATCGGCCCCGCATTGCGGTCGGCTACGACAACCGAACCTCGTCGCCCGGCCTCGCCGAAGGAATGATCCGGGGAATCATGGCTGCCGGCGCCGATGTGTTGGATATCGGGACGGTTCCGACCCCAGTGCTGTACTGGGCCGAGTGCGTGCACGGTACGGACGCGGCTGTTCAGATTACCGGCTCGCATAATCCGCCGGAGTGGAACGGGATCAAGATGACGTGCGGTCGTGCTGCACTGTACGGCGACGCGATTCAGGGTCTGCTCAAGCGCATCCAGGAGAACGAGCTGGACGAAGGGAAGGGAGGCGTAGAGCGCATCGAGGTGCTCGACGCCTACGTGGACGACATTGCCGGACGGTTCGAGCTGGCGCGCCCGATGAAGGTTGCCGTCGACTGTGGGAACGGCAGTGGCGCGCTCGTGGCCGAGCGACTCTTCGAAGCCATGGGCGTCGAGATCACGCCGCTCTTTTGCGAGTCCGACGGGACGTTCCCCAACCACCACCCAGATCCCACCGTCGACGAGAATCTCGTGGACCTCATTCGTGCGGTGCAGGAACAGCCTCACGACCTCGGGGTTGCCTTTGATGGAGACGCGGACCGTATCGGGGCTGTGGACGAGCATGGCGACATC
>JBDGVS010000356.1:0-3287 GCA_039585535.1 Gemmatimonadota bacterium
AGCCCCCCACTGACTCCAGCCACGACGTTGGCCAGTCCCTTGGAAAGGAACTCCCGATCCGCGTCCCACCGCTGACGCTCCTGGGTCGCAAACAGGCGGGATATCGAGACGCCCTCGGCGAATCCGATGACCGAGATGACCAGCCCCGGAACGATGAGTGAAGGGAGGCGACTCCAGGGCAGGTCCAGGCTGAACGGGGGCAGTCCGCCCGGGATCACACCAACGGTGACGCCCTCGTAGCCCGTAGCGAGCGAGTAGACGAGGCCGATTCCCGCCGCGAAGACCACCCCGGGGACGAGTGGATGGATGCGAGCCGAGCCCACGACAAGCGCGATCGTGGTCACGGACAGCGCGATGGCCGTGCCCTCCCATGACCCCGGGTGAGCAAGCGCAAACCACGCCCGCTGGAGGACCCCTTCATCGGGGGGAGCCGCACTCCCGAGCGCACCTGGAAGCTGTGACGACAGAATGAGGATCGCCGCGGCAGACAGGAATCCCGTCATCATCGCGTGCGACATGAGGTAGACCAGCCAACCCACCTTGAGCGAACCCACGACAAGTCGCGCAACTCCGACGACGAGTGCGAGTAGCGCCGCGAGCGCCGCGTACTCTGCCGTACCGACCGGAGCGAGCGGTACCAGCGCTCCGAAGGTGAGGAGCCCGGTCAATGCCACCGGGCCCGTCTGAAGGTAGGGAGAAGACGCGAGGAAGGCCGCAGCGATCAGCGGGAGCGTCGCCGCGTACAGCCCGTGATGAGCCGGGAGACCGGCCAACTCGGCGTAGGCCATCGACTGCGGGATCAGGATCAGGGCGACACTGACACCCGCGAGGACGTCCGACTTCGACAGTCGGTTCGGCGGCTCGACCCTCACCCGGTCGTGGCGAAGTCGAGCGACGAGCGGGCGCTCTCATCTGCGAGGACCTCGAGCAAATCGGAGGTTGCCTCAGCCCGTCCGGCCAGGAAGCGAGCGCCCTCGACGACCGCACTCCGGTCGGTCGCCAACCGGTCAGCCCAGGCAGTCTGAAATTCGCCCTGGCGGCGGTACACAGGGGCGAGCGAGCGGAGCACGCCCTCAGCCCCCTGAGCCAGCAGGTGCTCGAGCGCGTAGCGCCGCTCACCGGCACGCAGCCCCATATCCAGCGTTCCCGCTACCGCGGCGAGGTCTGCACGTGTGAGAATGGCCCCTGCCCGGACCGGCGCGAGGAGCCCCTGAAGAAAGGCTTCACTGCCCTCCTCTCGGGGGTCCGGAAGAAGCGGAGCGGCGCGGAGGTGACTCGATAGCGCAGCGTCCCCCGATTCCGACTCCGTGATCTCTGCGCACAGAGCGTCGGACAGGAGCACCGCCCACGCTGCGTAGTGAGGTCCGGCCAGCTCACGTATGCGCTCGAGAAAGAGGAAGATCCACGGCGCGAGATGCTCGATGAGCAGGGCGGCCCGGGCCGTCGAGAGTAGCGCCCGCTCTGCCTCGTCCGGAGTGCCTGCTTCACGTTCGAGAAGCGAGGCATAGAGTCCCACGAGAGCAGCGAGATGATCGGGCTCCGACGGGGGCGAGAGACCGAGCGCCCTCCAGAAGCCCGCGATCCGGTCGCGAGCCTCCCCTCCCATCATCCCCTCCGGCCCGAGATGCACCGAGGCATAGGGATACAACTGGAAGAGGAACACATCCGAGTACTCGGCTGCGCTGGGTACACCGGGAAGGCCCAGGGCTTCGGAGAGCGTCGCGTGCTGCGGCCCCGGGGCCTCTGCCATGACGGCGAGGCCACGGAGCAACTCTGCACGCGGTGCGTCAGGCACCGACAGGCTCGGGCTCAGGCTCGGGTAGATCGTAGGCTGACCGTTCCGGGCGCACCGGGCGGAGCATCCACCACGGTCGGCGTGTCCCGTCGGGAGAGTGACGACTCGCGGCTCGCGTCATCAGGAGCCACTTCTCGTACACCGCGCGCGACTTGGCTGTGTCGACGGAAACGTCGCCGAAGGCATCCCCTGGCTGTGCAGGACGCACGCGCACAGCCTGATGCCAGCAGTGCATTCCGGATACGGGGTCCGGATGGACCGGATGCGTCAGGTTCTGGTGGACACCGACGTCGGTCCACCACACGCGAAGCGTGTCCGGATCGGACGAAGCAAAAGGTCCACCGCCCTTCTTACGCGTCAGCCCCCACTCGGAGTCGGCCTGCTCCAGGGCCACAGTCATCATGCCGATGCGCTGGCCCTCATGGCCCTCGGGCTTCCAACGACCCATGTGGTGACTGCAGGCGAGCACACCGGGGCGAATGCCTTCGGTGATCCAGGCCTTGAGCACGAAGTGTCCGATCTCGGTCTCGACACGAACCAGATCTCCGGTCTTCGCGACCCCGACCCGACCCGCGTCCTGGGGATGGATCCAGAGCGGATTCGTGTGCGCGATCTCATCGAGCCATTTGGCGTTGGCACTTCGCGTGTGGATCTGAACAGGGACGCGGAACGTCGTGATCAGCGGCAGCTGGTCCGAGTCCAGATTCTGCTGGTGTACATGACTCTTCACGTACGTCGGCACCGCCAGCTCCGGCCAGCCCCAGTCATGGAGCGTTCGTGACCAGAATTCGAGCTTGCCAGTCGGTGTGGGCCACCCCTTCAGAATCTCGCCATCGACACGCACGCCCACCCGACGGCGGCCGTCGGCATCCGGGTCGATCTTGGTGCCACCCGGCGCCTTCGGGCTCGGTGGCACCGGTGCCCTCGTGAAGACGCGCCCGGCCTCGTCCACGCGCACATCGTCGAGTTCGCCGTCCGGTACCGGCTGTTCGAAGACCTTCCCGACCTTACTCGCCACCTCGAAGGCGCCGTATCGCCGCATGTACTCCAGCGGGGTCACCCCTTCGGCTGCGGCAGCTTCCGGCAGCCCGGGCACAGAGTTGTCGAAGATCCATCCGTAGTACTCGTCGACGGTCATCTTCTCGCCGGGGCGCTCCACCGACTCGAAGAACTGTCGGATTCCCAGCGACCCGTCCGGGTCGATGCGCCACGTGAGCTCGATCCAGAACTCGTTCTCTTCCCACACCTCGCCCGGGTTCACGTCCCGTGTATCAGAGACGGTCTCGCCCAGCCGCTCGCGAGCGGCACGCAACACCGGTTGGCGGAAGCCGATCCACTGGCCGTCGTACTGCTCGTACGAAGTGAGGTCGTGGCGCTCCGAAGAGTGCCCCATGGGGAGCACGTAGTCAGCGAAGTACGCGGTCTCGTTCCACGTCGGAGTCATCGCAATGTGCTGGCCGATCCGCGACTTGTTGGTCAGCATCTCGATCCA
>JBDGVS010000357.1:0-4313 GCA_039585535.1 Gemmatimonadota bacterium
GGTAGCGGGGGCCGAGCGGTTCCACGCCGAGATAAGAACCACGCGATGCTCCCCGGGTCGGAGTTCGCTGGCCGCGGTTGATCGACGCGATCCGGATGCCGATCCCAACTGCAAGCGGAGCACGACAATGAGATGGATCCTGAAGAGTTGTCGCGTCCCCATCGGGGTGTTCGTGGCCCTGGGGCTCGTCGCCGCGTGCGGAACTCCCCCGGAAGAGGCGTCGAACGGAGCCCAACAGGCATCCGCCGACGGCGTGAAGATGGCCCCGATGTTCGAGGTCGATCCGTTCTGGCCCGCGCCGCTGCCGAACCACTGGGTCACGGGTTCGACGATCGGGATCGCCGTGGATGCCCAGGACAACGTCTGGACGCTCCACCGACCGGGAAGCGTAGAAGACAACTTCAGGGCGGCCGATCTGACGGCGGCCGAGGCGATCGACGACGAGGTCGAGCCGAGCGCGTCGCGCGGCGCCGCCCGCGCCGAACCCATCGGAGCGTGCTGCAGCGTGGCTCCTCCGGTTCTCGTATACGACCAGAGCGGGGCGCTCGTGAATTCGTGGGGCGGCCCCGGGGCCGGATACGACTGGCCCGACAGTAATCACGGGATCACCGTCGATCACGAGGGCAACGTGTGGCTGGGCGGAAACGGACGCGATGATACCCAGGTGCTCAAGTTCAGCGGCAGCGGGGACTTCCTGATGCAGTTGGGCACGCACGGTGTGCACGACGGAAGCAACGACGTCGAGAACTTCTGGCGGCCGACCGAGGTCTTCGAGGACCCTTCGGCCAACGAGGTCTATGTCTCCGACGGGTACGGGAACCGCCGGGTGATCGTCTTCGATTCGCAGACCGGCGCCTACAAGCGGCACTGGGGCGCGTATGGTGATGCACCCGACGACGGCGTGCGTCCTCCGTACGATCCGGACGAGGCTCCGTCCGATCAATTCTCCACCGTGCACTGCGTCATCGTTTCCAACGACGGACTGGTCTATGTGTGCGACCGGGTAAACGATCGCATCCAGGTCTTTCAAACAGACGGGACGTTCGTGACGGAAGCGCGCGTCGATCCGAGAACGTATCGGTCGGGCTCCGTGTGGGCCCTGGCGTTCAGAAGATCAACATCCTGCTGCGCAGCTCGCTCGAGGTGCTGACGTCGTTCGGTGACGGAGGGCGCCGTCCCGGAGAGTTCTTCGGCGTCCACAATCTCGCGACGGACTCGGAAGGGAATCTGTACACGGCCGAGACGTACACCGGCGCGCGCGTGCAGCGTTTTCTCTTCAAGGGCGTGGGCCCGGTGACGGAGGCCGACCAGGGGGTGGTGTGGCCGCAAGGCCGTTAGGTAGTTGGACAGTTGGAACCCCTTACTTCTCCTCCGCGAGTGAACCCACACCATGACTGACTCAGGGCAGGACTCCCCAGACTGGGAGGCGAGGCTCGGAGCCTGGCTCGGGGCTCGGTGGCAGTGGTTGGTTGCCGGGGTCCTGTTGCTGTTTGCGTTCAACAAGCTCGTGGGGGTGGTCGTCGCTGCGGTGGGATTGCTCACGTTCGCCAACGGGATCGCTGGTCGGGTTCTGGGAGCCCGGAGAGTCGTCCAACAGGTCCAGCAGATGGTCGGCGATCCCGATGATCCCGAGGAAGAGGTGTGACGCCTTCTTCAGTTGCGTTGCCCACCGTCGGCGGGTAGCGACGCACTTGTTGGCACAGTGTGGGATGGCTCGCGGATCGACGGTGTGAGTCGCATCTTCTGCGCATGAATCCACAGGAAGATCACCGGCCTGAACGCCGCCCTCGCAGACTGCTTCCGCATCCAACGGCAGCCCGATGCGGGCGGAGAACGCAACGGTCTTTCGGCGTACCCTTGGCTTCACCGCCCCCTTCTTGGAGCGAATCGATGCGAGTTCAGATGCCAACCTACTGGCGAGTTGGTCTCGTCCTCTGCCTCGGAGCCTCGGCTTCCCCCATCGCTGCCCAATGGACGAATCGATACCCGCGCGTCGAGGGAACGGGTCACCACGTCTATCTGGAGGGCTACGAGTTACCGACCATGAATGTCGGGCCTACGGCGCCGGCCGTATCTCCCGACGGGCATCACGTTGCCTTCAGCGCGCGGGGATGGATCTGGACCCTCGATGTGCGGACCGGACGCGCGACTCGGGTGACCAGCGGCCAGGAGATGGACTTCCGGCCGGCATGGTCGCACGACGGGCGACAGCTCGGCTTCGTTCGTGACGACTCCCGTGACACGTGGATCGTCGTCCGCGACCTCGAAACGGGTTCGGAACGAGTGGTGAACACGCCGGCCATCGATCTCGATCCGGTGTTCGGCCCCGAAGGGGAAATCATCTACTCATCGGCAGCGGCTGGGCGGTTCGACCTGTGGGTCGTCGATGGAGCGGCGCTCACGGAGGGGCCTGCCTTCGAATTGAAGCCGAGCCTGAGTCGGGACGGCGAGGTGCTTGTCCATCTCGAGAAGGGTGGGGGACTCGATCGGATCGTCGCGCGAAACCGACGAACGGGTCAGAGCACCGAGCTCCTGGCCGAGGGCATCATCTCCCAAACGCGACCAGCGGTCAGTCCGGACGGCACGCTCGTGGCGTACAACTGGCCCACCCAGGACGGGTACGAACTCCGTGTCCTCGGCGTAGAAGATCCGCGTACCTCGGTGCTCATCACGCCGGGCGATCGAGGGCTGCCGCTGTCACCAGCATGGAGTCCGGATGGGGTCTGGCTCTGGTTCACGGAGGCCGGCGCGGACGAGGTCATGCGGCTGTATCGGGTACCGGCGGACGGGGGCGTGCCCGAGGAGGCCGTGATCCGTGTGTGGGACTGGGGGGCTGCAGTGGGTACGCTGCGCGTGGTCACTCGTGATGGCGGGTCGGAGGAGGGGCGAACTCAGACCGCGGCGCGACTGAGCGTGGTCGATGGAGCCGGTCACCCGGCGGTCCCCTCGTCAGGGTACGCTCAGTTCGACGGACAGAACGGCAGGGTCTTCTTCTACACCCCTGGAGTGATCGACGTGGTCGTCCCGGTGGGCACGGTCACGGTCGGGGCCGTGCGGGGCCTTACGACTCCAGAGGTATCGCGGGCCATCGATGTCCGGGCCGGCGAAGTCACGGAGGTCGAGCTTGTGCTGGAGTCGGTATGGGACGCAGCCGCTTCCGGCTTTCTCTCGGGCGACCATCATTTCCACCTGAACTATGGCGGACCTTTCCGTCTCGACCCTGAGGATCTTCCCCTCATGATGAGGGGTGAGAACCTCGATGTCGCCACTCCCCTCCTGGCCAACCTGCACAATCGCTTTGAGGATCAGGCCCTCTGGGGTTGGGAGCGTGGGGGAAGCCTCCCCCTGATACGCTTTGGTCAGGAGGTGCGCTCGCACTTCCTCGGACACGTCTCCCTGCTGGATACACGCACGCTCTTCTGGCCTTGGATCTGGGGGCCAGGCTATCAGGTCTACGGCGCCGACGACCGACCAAACTCGGCGGCGCTGGCTCACGCCCGCAGTCAGGGTGCGATCGGGGGATACGTTCATCCAGTGAGGGACCAGGACCCCTTCGCGCCTGAGAACGCAGGTAACCTGCCGGTCTTGTTCGCCGTGGATGGCATCCTCGGGAACATGGACTGGATCGAACTATCAGTCCTGTGGAGCGATGAGATCGGGGCCTCCGAGATGTGGTATCGGTTCCTGAATCTCGGTGTCCCCATCGTGTTGGAAGCGGGAACCGACGTGATGAACAACTTCTACCGCACGATGCCCGTGGGCGTGAGTCGCCTGTACGTGCAAACGGCGGGTGAGGTCAGCATGGCGGCCTACATGCGGGGGATGAAGGAGGGGCGGTCGTTCGTGACCACCGGCCCGATGCTGGACGTCCGGATCGATGGCGTGGCACCCGGCGATGTCGTCTCGGGTGGACGCTCCGCCCGCTTCAACCTCGACCTCGCCTCCGCTGTTCCTGTCGAGACGGTCGAGGTCCTGGTAAACGGTGTAGTGGCCTGGTCGTCCGCCGGGCTCGAGCGATCGGGCAGTCGTTCGTACGAGGGGTCGATCGAACTTCCCGAGGCGGGATGGGTCGCCGTTCGAGCGCACGGAGGAGAAACGATGTGGCCGGCTGCGGACAGCTACAGCTTCGCCCACACCAGTCCGGTGTGGATCGGTCACGTCGGGAGCACAGACCCCGACGCGTCACGTCGATCGGCCGAGGAGCTCATGCCCCTCGTCGATGCTGCGGAAGCGAGGCTTCGAGCCACGTACGGGGATGTGCCAATTCCCAGGATTCTCGCCGATTTCGAAGCTGCGCGGGCGAAGCTGGAGGG
>JBDGVS010000358.1:0-3257 GCA_039585535.1 Gemmatimonadota bacterium
CTCGGGGCGTAGCTGTGCGAAGCCGATTACCCGCTGCATCTCACCACCACCGAGCCATGGGTAGTTGTAGAGCAGATAGAGGCAGCTGGGCATCGAGACCACGTCGTACGGCTCCGGTATCGGGTCGAGCCAGATGTTCGTTCCGTTGGACAGCGGTCGGCTGGCGTACCCGAGTTCCGGGTAGGTGAGGAGGAAATGCTCGAAGTGCCCGTAATAGACGGGCACCCCGGGTGGGAGCGCCTCGAGCGCACTCAACGCTTCCATCTCGAGCGACAGAAGGCGCCGATAGGCGTTGGAGCGCTCAGTGAGCGGAGGGTCGTTGCCCGGTCCCTCGGTATTCACGTCCGACGGGTACAGCACACCGTTCGTGTTCACGAGAGATACGACCGCCAGCACTCCGAAGCAGAGCACAGCCGGCGAGCGGAGTCGGGTGCCGAGGAGCTTCTTCACACCGTACCCCAACCAGATCAGCAGGAACGGCAGGATCGTCACGTAGTAACGCGGCAGGATCAGGGTGTACCCGATTGTCGCCGGAAGGACGAGCGTGAACATCGCCACGAAGAGAACAACGAGAATCCCGGAGTAGCCCAGCACCACGAGTTCAGCTTGCTCCTGACTTCTGCCCGCCGGTTCCACCGGCTCACGTCGGAGCGCGTCGAACACAGGTCTGCCGTGAACACCGGCGAGGACCACGAAGGCGACGAGGAAGAAGAGCAGGTCCGGCACGTTCAGAAGGAACCGCTCGAGGTAGTGGCCAACGCCCCACACGACGTCGTCGAGCGATGGAACGAGGCTGACGCCTGCCGAGCCGACGGCGAACCGGCGGAGACCGAACACGGCGACCGTCCACGCCACGGGCATCACCATGATCTGAGCCAGGCGACTCACCTTCTCGGAGAAGGGGCGCCCTTCAAGCAAGGTCGCGACAGCCAGCGCGCCCGGGACGATGAGGCCGGGCTCCTTCGTGGCATACGCGAGCATCGCCCAGAGCACCGCGGGCCAGAACCTTTGTCGGGTCCACGCCCGAAGAGACAGCACCGCGAACAGGAAGAGGGGCACCTCCATATAGAGGTAGCCGACCTGGGTCGAAAAAATCGGGTGGAGCAGCGCGCTCGCGCAGAGGAGAAGGGTGGCCGCCGCGCCGAATACGGGCTGAGCCAGATCGAACAACACCACCAGGGCGACCGCGGCCGCGAGGAAGTGGATGAGGTGCAGCACCACGAGCGCCGTCGTGCCTCCTCCACTGATCCAGAGGATAGCGGCCGTGCCGAGGGTCACGAGCGATGTGCTGTGGTGGTTCGGACCGCCCTCGAGGAATCCGGGCATACCGAGCAGCCCGAGCAGGTCGAAGCCGCTGCCGGCCAGAGTGAGCGCTGCGGGGAACAGCCCCATGGCCGTATCCCACACAGGCGGCTGCAGTATCGTATCCCACTTCAGGACGACGATGACCGCGAACGCCGTGAGGATCCGCGCGGCTGTACTTCGATGCACTTCGATCCCCCGGTGGCGAGTCATGGCACGGATATGACGCGTAGCACGGCCGCTGCAAGAGTTGCGCGTGCGTGCGGCGTGAAGTCTCGCCCCACGGTATGTTGGCGGCACCGGAGGTGCGGGAACACGACCAGGCTGGGGGACCGTGAATGAGTACACAGGATCGGAGGACACAGGCGCCGCTGGGATGGACGTCTACCTCGGGTCCGCGGGACGCTGCACCCCGGGTCTCGGTTGCCGTACCCCTCTACAACGAGGAGGAGGTGCTCCCGGAGTTGATCGCCCGACTCGGCGCCGTCCTCGATGAGCTCGCAGGCGGACCCCACGAGATGCTGTTCGTGGACGATCGCAGCATCGATGGCACGCTTCAGTCACTGGAGCGTGCGGCAGAGGAAGACCCGCGGATCACCGTCGTCTCGCTGTCCCGTAACTTCGGTCACCAGGCAGCGCTGTCCGCCGCGCTCGATCACGTGGGCGGCGACGCCACGGTTCTCATGGACGGCGACCTTCAGGATGCTCCGGAAGCGATTCCGACGTTCGTCGAGAAGTATCTCGAAGGCTACGACGTCGTCTACGCCCGGAGGCTTCGCCGAAAGGAGTCGATCTTCCTTCGCGCGGCCTACTTCGTCTTCTACCGACTACTCTCGGGCATGGCCGCGCTCCCGCTGCCTGTCGACGCAGGTGACTTCTCGCTGATTTCGCGGCGGGTGGTGAACGTGCTTCGCGCCACCCCGGAGCGTCATCGGTACCTGCGGGGCCTTCGGACGTGGGCAGGCTACCGTCAGATCGGCATCGACGTCGAGCGTTCGGCTCGGGCGGCAGGAGAGAGCAAGTACTCCGTTTTGAAGCTCCTGGGGCTCGCTTTCGACGGTCTCTTCTCCTTCACCATCGTGCCGCTTCGGGCCGCAGGCTGCCTCGGTGCTGTCGTAGTGTTCTTCACGGCTATCTACGCCATGTACGCGCTCTACGTGCGGCTCTTCCTGGACCAGCCTCCCCAGGGCTTCACCACATTGATTCTCGCCATCACGTTCCTCTCGGGCGTGATCCTCTTCTTTCTGGGCGTCATCGGCGAGTACGTGGGACGCATCTACGAAGAGGTAAAGGCTCGACCCGTGTACGTCGTGGATCGTGTGATACGCTCGGAGTCGCATGGATCCTGATTACGCGCGACGGTATCGGGACCTCGCCGAGAAGCACTGGTGGTGGCGGAGTCGGAACCGGATCGTTGTAGAGGAGGTGGCTCGGCTCGCTCGACCCGGTGGGCGCATTCTCGACGTAGGGTGTGGTCCGGGAGCGCTCTGGCCCCGCTTGAGCGCTTTTGGCGAGGTGGAGGGTGTAGAGCCCGACGCCATTCTCGTCTCCGAGGAGTATCGAGAGCGGGTCCATGTCCAGCCGTTCGATGAGCACTTCGCACCCGGCCGGTCGTACGACCTCATTCTGTTCCTGGACGTGCTCGAGCATCTGGATCGCCCGGTGGAGGCGCTCCGTCACGCGGCCGGGCTCCTCGCCCCGGGCGGACTCATACTCACGACGGTTCCGGCGTTCCAGCTGCTGTGGACGAACCACGACGTGTTCAACCACCACCGTGTGCGGTACCGAAGAGACACGTTCACATCGGAGATCGAGCAAGCGGGCCTGGAGGTGTTTCGGAGTCGCTACCTCTTCCACTGGCTCTTTGCCGCGAAGCTCGTAGTGCGGATGAAGGAAGCCGTCATACGACCTCGTGGTACCGAGCTCCCCTCCATTCCGCCGGCACCCTTGAACAC
>JBDGVS010000359.1:0-3255 GCA_039585535.1 Gemmatimonadota bacterium
CATAGAGGAGGCGGAGTTTACCCTCCGCGTTCTCACTCTCGGCCGGGTACATGAAGAGGCCGCCCTGGAGCAGCGTTCTGTGGATAGCCGCGACCATGGAACCGATGTAGCGTGACCCGAACCCGCCCTCGTTCTTGAGATAGCTCACGAGGCGCTGCTGGCCCCGAACCCACCGTGTGTAGTACGCCTCGTTGATCGAATACACCTTCTTCGGAGGCTCAGGCATCTTCATGTTTGGATGGCTGAGGATAAACTCTCCGATCGACGGATCGAGGGTGAAGCCGTGCACGCCGGCCCCCGTCGTGTAGACGAGCATCGTCGACGATCCGTAGAGGATGTAACCGGCCGCGACCTGCCGCGACCCGGGCTGCAAGCAGTCGACGAGCGTGCCTCGTTCACCGTCGGTGATCTTTCGATGGATGCTGAAGATCGTCCCGATCGAGACGTTCACGTCGATGTTCGACGAACCGTCCAGCGGATCGTAGATCACGACGTAGTCTCCCGCCGGGAACTTCTCGGGAATCGGAACGAAGGTCTCGTTCTCTTCCGAGGCGATGCACGCCACGAGCCCGGTATGGTCGAGCGCCCGGTACATCACCTTGTCGGCAAAGACGTCGAGCTTCTGCTGTGCCTCACCGTGCACGTTCTCGTCACCCGCGTGCCCCATGATGTCGACGAGCCCGGCCTTGTTGACCTCGCGGCCAATGACCTTCGCCGCCAACGCGATGTCGTGGAGGAGGTTCGTGAACTTCCCGGTGGCATCCGGATGACGATGCTCTTCCTCGACCAGGAAACGGGAGATAGTGACGACGTGACTTTCGGCTGGCATGGCGGGCGGTGGGAGAGGCGCCGACGGGCGCTTCGTGGACTCGTCGCGTACAGTCAAAAAGTAATGCCCCGGCCCCGCAATAAGGGTCGTCGCGGACCTTTCGACTATCGGTCACGCGCAGAGCGCACGATCTCGTACGCGCCAGATCGGCGCACAACGATCCGAATCGTCCCTTCCCTGTCCGTTCGGAGGATGGTGGCGCCGGCCCCACGCAGGCGCCGGACGACCCCGGCCGTGGGATGTCCGTAACGGTTCCCCCGCCCCGCCGAGATGAGCGCGACCTCGGGCTGCACGACCGCCAGGAAAGAGGAATCGGTCGATGTGTCGCTTCCGTGATGGCCGACTTTGAGGACGTCGATATCACCTACCGCAGGAGCAATGGCCCGCTCCACGTCTACGTAGGCGTCTCCCGTAAGCAGAGCGCGGAATCCGTTCCATTCCACCAGCAACACGACAGACGCCGCATTGCCTTCGGCCGGATCACTCGGAAGGTCGGTCGGATGCAGAACGTGCACCGATACTCCATCCAGGTCGTACCGGTCTCCGGCACGCGCCGCGATCCACGGAATTCCGCGCGCGCGAGCGTTCTCCACCAACTCTGCGTACGCGGTCTTCGGGGCGGGGAGCATGGGGTCGATCACCACGTTGGGGGTCAAATGCTGGAGAACCGGCAAGGCACCGCCGACGTGATCCAGATCCGGATGCGTCAGGACGAGGGTTTCCACAGTCCGTACTCCGCGCCCTCGCAACGTCCGCACCACGGGATGGGCCGCCGCATCCGCGCGTCCAGGAGGGCCAGCATCGACGAGGAGCCACCGGGATCGTGGCGACCGTACGGCGATAGCATCCCCCTGTCCCACGTCGATCATCACGAGCTCGAGGCGTCCGCGGCCATCGAGTTCCAGGAGCAACGGCCATGCCACCACGCCGGTCACCATGTACACACCAACGAGTCGTCTTCGAGTCGTCCCCCCGATTCTGGGCGAGCGTGCGACGAGAGACGCGGTCACGACGCCAGCGAGGCACGCGAGAACGGTAGGCCGACTGGTCCATGCACTCGCCCAGGGGATCGCCCCAGCCGCCTGCGTGAGGTGAACCAGAAGATCGAGGAGTGTGCTCGTGCCCCCAGCGAGAAACGTCGCCACCCGTGGTGACACGAAGTCGATGGCAAGCGTGAGGAGCGTTGCGGGCAGCGCGAGGCTGACGAGGGGGGTCGTCACCAGGGTCATGGGAATGCCCACGAGGGACAGCCGCTCGAAGTGCCATGCGACGATCGGCGCCGTCGCCAGCGTGGCAGCCACTCCGGCCGCCAGCCCGGAGAGCAGCCCTCGCGGCCTTGGGGGTGCCACGCCGATCCGCTCGGTTGCCGAGGTCCACACCGTGCTCAACGTCCGCTCCAGGGGCCTCGCCCAGGCGATCAATCCTGCCGCCCCGGCGAAAGAGAGTTGAAAGCCGGGGCTCGCGAGACGTCGGGCGTCGAGCAGCAACAGCAGGAGCGCCGCAGCACTGAGCGGACCCCAACGACTGGCAGGGAGCCCCCTGGCACGTGACGACACAGCGAAGGTGAGAATGAGCGCGGCACGGACCGCGGCGTTCGGAAAGCCGATCACTCCGACGTAGACCCACGCGAAGCCCGCAGCAGATACTCCGGCCCTTCGGCGGTCCCATCCTGCCAGTCGGAGTCCCGAGAAGAGGAGGCCGGCGATCAGCCCCACGTGGAAGCCTGAGATCGCGAGCAGGTGGGCGATCCCGGTCACCGCGAAGGAGGCGCGAAGATCAGGATCCAGCCCCTCGCCCCGTGCCAGGACCAGCGCCGAAACGAGAGGGCCATGTTCCGGAAAGAGACGATGCAGGCGGGCCACGAGTCCGTCGCGCCACCCCACGATACGCCACCGCACTTGACGCCACGAGCCGACGCCACCGGACTCGTGCGATGCGGCCTTCTTCGACGGATCGACCGGAACGAGCCTCTGCGCCTGTATCCATGGGCGGACGCGCCCCGATCGCCACACGCCGACGACATCTACCAACGCTCCGGCCTGCACGTCGGCTTCGCCTGCGGGCACGACAACGGTTGCTGGCCCACATCCGTCGACGGCCTCGAACGGGGCAGATCCGCCCCGAGGCGCAGCGAGCAACCTTCCACGAAGCGACACGGAGGCACCCAGGTCGTCGCGTACACACCGCGCGCCCGACTCGCGCCCCACAGCCCCCTCGGAGAAGCCCGCTGCACACGAGAGCATCAACAGCGCCCACGACAACGGTCGGCGGGATGCAGGATTGGGCACGACGACACTCAGGAAGACTCCGAGCGGCGCCACCACGACGGGTACGCCGGCCAAGCCCGCGGCCACTCCCGCCGCGTAGGCGAGGGTCAGCCGCACGATCGGCGCTGTGCGATTCACTCAGCCGCGCGCGATCCCCTG
>JBDGVS010000360.1:0-3247 GCA_039585535.1 Gemmatimonadota bacterium
CCTGGAGCACCGGGTCGCCGCCTTCTGGAAGGCGAAAGAAGGCGGCGGGAGCAAAGCCACACGGATTCTGAGCGCATGGGGGATCCTCTTCGGGTCGAAGTTCGTGATCCTGTACGCCCTGGAACTCACGTTCAGTGATGACGTCCACTTCGACGGAGCCCTCCATGGTGTGGTTGCCCTGATCGTCGTGCTGGTCGTGATGCTCGCCGCCGAGGAGGCGATCCTTCGCTTCTACCGCAAACTCGGGTGAGCGCCGCGCCGCGGAAGGAGAGGTCGTCGGCTGCCCGAAATCCCGCTTCACCGTGGGATCCGCGTGACGCCTGAGCGCTTCGCACGACTTCGCCGTGCGCTGACCCGTCGTCAGCCGGACCTCACAGTGCTCATGGATCGTGTGAACAAGTCGCACAACTTCTCTGCGATCCTCCGAAATTGTGATGCGACGGGGGTCCTGGAGGCGCACGTGGTGCCACCTGAGAAGGGGCTGGACCTCCACCACGGCACCTCAGCGGGAACCAAGAAGTGGGTTGAGGTCCATCGTCACGACCACCTGTCGGGTGCGGTAGCCCACCTGAAAGAGCGGGGCTTTGCTGTCCTGGCCGCCCACCCTTCCGTGAATTCGGTCGACTTTCGCGAGGTCGACTATACGACCCCTACAGCCGTCATGATGGGTGCTGAGCTTCACGGAGTCTCGGAAGAGGGGCTGGAACTCGCCGACCGCCACGTCGTGATCCCCATGTCCGGCATGGTGCACTCACTCAACGTATCCGTCGCCACCGCACTGATCCTCTTCGAGGCGATGCGGCAGAGGGAGGCAGCCGGCCTGTACGAGAAGAGCCGCCTCTCGACCGAAGACTTCGGTCGGCGACTCTTCGAGTCGGCCTACCCCTCAATCGCGGCGAGCCGCCGGAAGAAGGGTCGCCCCTATCCGGGTCTCACCGACGAAGGCGAACTGCTACTCGACCGGTAAGCGGGGTCAGCGCACCCTTGCGGGTGAGCTCGCGAGCGTGTCCATTTCGCTCAAATACACCGATATGAGCGATTTTTGCCATCCGCCGCCTTGCGGCGACTATCACAATCGTCCACTTTCCTGCACATGGTCGCATTTACACCCTCGACAAAGGATGAACGGGCGCAAGAAACCGTTCAAATGACATCCATGGAGCAAGTCCCCGACGGCGTCGCCCTGACGAGTTCAGAAGCTGCAGCACTCCTGGATGTCCACACGTCGACCGTCAAACGCTGGTGTAACGACGGGGAGCTCGAATCGGAACTCACGCCCGGTGGACACCGTCGGATTTCGATCCACGCAGCGACCACCTTCGCTCGCGACCGGGGAATCGGGACGATTCTCGTTCCCTTCCATCCCTACGAGCCTCACGTCTGGACCGTCCTGCGAGCGATCACGGAGGACGGCTCATTCAAGGAGCTGACCACGCTGGCCATGCAGTGGGTCCGGCGAGGCGACTTCGAGCGCCTCGAGCAGCTCCTGCTGACGCTGGGGCGCATCGGGTCCGTCCCACTCAGCGACTTCTGCGACTCTGCGCTGCGGGACCTCCTCGACTCGATCGGAGGCGAATGGGAGCGCGGACGGCTTCGCGTCGGGGACGAGCACATGACCACCGAAGTGGTGATCGGGGTCCTGCACGCCCTCCGGAGAGAATGGCTCGATAGCCAGCCCGACCGCTCAACCGCGACCGGAGGTCAATCCATGTCCCCTCCCGTCGCGGTGGTAGGGACTCTCGAAGGGAATCGTCACGGTATCGGAGCCTTGAGCACGCGCATGATCCTCGAGCGCCGCGGATGGCGAGTCTACTACCCGGGGGTGGACGTTCCTGTCGAGGATTTCGGCTTTGTGCAGATGAGCCGGGACGCATCGCTGGTGTGTATCTCGCTACCTCCCAACGGAACGCTGGGCGACGTGACACGCACGCTCTCCATCCTCAGCAAGTACTACGATCAAGCACGACCCTACTCCGTCGTGTTCGGCGGCCTCGCCTCGGTCAGCCTGGAAGGAGAAATCCAGGAGGGGCCGTTCGAGTCCGTCGCTTTCTTCCCGACGGTCGGATCTCTTGATGTTGCGATTTCCGGAGGCCTCGGTGCGGCAGACACACGAAGCCGACTGACCGCAGTGGGGGCAGCATGAGCGAGGGTGCTCGCATCGGCGGACGTACCGGCGGGATCTCACGCGCCGAACACGCTGGACTTCTCGTGTTGGGTGGCTTCACACTCTTCGCCCTGCTCGGATACGCAGCCTTCGCGCTTCGCCCCCAGAATCTGGCGGCCGTCCCCTTCGCAGCGGGCTTCTTCGGCGTCTCGTTCCGTTTCTTCGCCCAGCTCCACATCGTACTGAGCTTCGCCGCGCTCGCCGTCGTGCTCGTCGGGCGAAGTGGAGCGCGCTGGGTGCCCACGATGCTCGCGGCGTGTCTCGTCAGCTTCACAGCAGAGCACATGGGCACCGGATACGGGATCCCGTTCGGAGGGTATGAGTACACCTCGCTCTTAGGACCGAGGATCGGACCGCGCGTCCCCGCTTTGATCCCGCTGAGTTGGTTCCTCATGGCTCTCCCCTGCTGGATCATCGCACGGGCCGCGTTTCCAGAGACACGTCCGGCCAGAATCGGTCTCGCGGCGCTCGGGCTCGTCTGGTGGGATCTCGCACTCGACCCTGCGATGAGCTCGCTGACTTCGTACTGGGTGTGGCATGAGAGCGGCCCGTACTACGGAATGCCGTGGATGAATCTGGCAGGCTGGTTCGTGACCGGCCTGGCCCTTATGTCAGTGGTCGAACTCTTCTCTCGTCGTGGCGTCTTCGACGGACTTCCGACGACGTGGATGGCGGCTTACTACGCGACGGTGCTCCTGATGCCTCTCGGTATGTTGGCCGCGGCGGGGGCCTGGCTCGGCGTGGGCACCACGCTCTCAGCTCTCGGCCTCACGACCGCGGTCGTTCTCCTGCTCCGCTCGCTGCGCACCGACTCCCTGGGAGCTGGTAGCGATCCCTCGACATCACCCAGCCCTGTGAGGGCCACATGATCGCCGGACTCGTCTCCGAGACGCTCGCCCGAACCGAGGAGCGAAGCGCACGCGAGGTATTGCTCGCGGGCCTCGGGCCGATCGTGGAACAGCTGGCCCTCAGAGGCCTCCCGACGCCAGCACTCGAGGGGAAGCTGCTCCGCCCCCTCTTCGCCCTCGCAATGGTACCGTCCACTCGCTGGTCCAAACTCGACGACCGCTTCTGGTACGGGGC
>JBDGVS010000361.1:0-3232 GCA_039585535.1 Gemmatimonadota bacterium
CCTCAGCGCCAAGGGCCTCGACGGCGGCGTCCGATACTGGCACGCGTCCGATCTCGAGTGTGATCGCCACTCCCGACGCAGCGGCCAGGTGGCCTGCGTCCCCGGCCAGGCCATCGGACAGGTCGATCATCGCGTCGACGATCTCACGCTCGACCAGGCATCGTGCCTCCTCTGTTCGCGCCCGCGGCGCAGCGAAGGCCGCGCGAAGCTCCGGCCCAGGCACCTTCCCCTCCTGCCACGCTTGTACGGCAGCAGCAGCCCCTCCCAACGACCCGGTCACCCAGACGTGATCGCCGGGTTCGGCTCCGTCTCGTTGTACTGGCCACGCCGTGCATCCGAGGGCGACCACGTCGAGCACGAGCGGCCCCGGAGAGCGGGAGATATCGCCGCCGATCACCGCTGCACCGTGCTCCTCCGCCGCGGCCCGGGCTCCAGCCGCGACAGCTTCGATATCGACCCCACCACCGCGAGGAGCTGCGATAGACAGGAGAAGGCCGACCGGCGCCGCCCCCATGGCCGCGAGATCGGACAGGCCGGCCACCGCAGCCCGATAACCGATTTCGTGCTCCTCCAGCCAGGCTCGACGGAAGTGAACGTCTTCGACCGAAAGATCCGTACTCAGGACCCAGCCATCCCGCAGAACTGCAGCGTCGTCTCCCGGCCCGACCAGTACCTCCGGGGGGAGGTCTCGTCCCCCGCCGGTGAGTCGTCGGATAAGGTCGAATTCCGCCCCCGCTCCGAGTCGTATGCTCCGGGACCCACTCATGAGACGGTCATCGGGCGGGATCCGCATCGAAGAGAACGAAAGGAAGATCGAGATCGGTCCATTCGGCCCCGGACTCCGCAAACACGTCGGGAATGTGCTCGACGACGTCGGACGGGATGAGGCCGACGCCCCGGTCCGCGAGGACCGCGGCGCGTCCGGAAAGGTAAAGCCCCAGAGCCCCCGCGGCGGGCGCCTCACTCCCGAGGGCCAGCATCGTGGCACACACTCCGGTCAGCGTGTCGCCCATACCGGCGACGGCCAGATCCGAAGAGCTCTGCGTGTCCACGAGAAGCACATCGCGACCCGCACCTACCACCGACGGCGCTCCTTTCAGGAGCACCGCGCAACCGAAGCGTTCGACCGCCGACCGAAGCGTAGCAAGCCGATCCTCGCCGTCGGCATCTCCAAGGAGTCGCGCCATCTCGCCAGGATGGGGTGTGATCAAGACGGGGCGACGCTCGGAAACGGTCGCGAGGTCGATTACACCCTGGGAGGCGAGCGTCAACGCATCGGCATCGAGAATCAGAGGGCTGTCGCCCGCCGAGACGACCCGCTGCAACAGAAGAGCCGCGTTCCGATCCAGCCCCATCCCAGGACCCACGGCCACGGCATCACTGGCAGACACGGCCTCTTCAAGCGCTCGCCCCTCGGTGCCTACGTGGATCGCCTCCGGTAGAGCGGTCTGCACGACTTCCCGGTTCCCTTCGACGGTGCACACCCGCACGAGCCCCGCTCCGGCCCGGAACGCGCTGCGTCCCGCGAGGACCACGGCCCCGGCCATTCCGACGCCGCCACCCACCAGGAGCACCCGACCCACACGATTCTTGTGGGTATCCGAGTTCCGGATGGGAAATCGACTGCGCGCCCATCCAGGCGTGATGACGGTCGCGCTCGAGTCGCTGGATCTCAGCGGAGGGAAGCCGATTTCCGCGGTGACATGACGTCCCACGAGGGCCCGCGCCGGGTGCAGGAGGGCGCCGAGCTTGGGCGCGCCGAACGACACCGTGACGTCCGCCCGGACCGCGGCGCCCGGCACGGCACCCGTGGACGCGTCGATCCCGGAGGGAACGTCCAACGCCAACACGGGGAGTCCCGCAGCATTGAGCTGGTCGATCGCGTGGGCTGCGTGTGCCCGCGGCGCACCGCGCACCCCCGTACCGAGGACGCCATCGACAACCGCGTCAACGTCTATCCAGAGCTCTGTCCAGCCAGCGTCATCGAGTTGCTCCGCGGAGAGGAGTCGAATGGGCCAGCCATGAAGGAGCGGGTCGTCAGACGGACGATCTCCCACGAGCACCCCGGTCACATCACACCCCCAGGCGGCGAGACAACGGAGGGCGACGAGCGCATCCCCTCCATTGTTTCCGGCTCCGACCAGCCCCACGACTCGGTTGGACGTGAAGAGACGCCGGAGCACGAGTGCAGCACTCCTGCCGGCATTCTCCATCAGTACCGATTGCGGTATCCCGACGCTTTCCATCGCTCGACGATCGAAGGCGCTGGCCGCTGCACCGGTCTGGGCCCGAACGTCGGTTCGAGCGTAGGGGCGGAGTCGGCGACGAGAGTCAGTCATGCAGCGTTGGGTCGCGTCGCTGAGTGACGCGACGCAGAGGTACGACGTGCTCTACTTGTACGACTGACCGATCTGGCGACCGACCGTAATCTCGCCGTTGTCGATGCGCAGATTGAATCCGCACTCCGGGTTGGAACAAACCCATGCCTTGTACCTGATCGGTGCCCCGTCCCTCCCGTAATCCGAAAGCGGAAGCAGCAGTCCGTTGTCACATTTTTGACAGCCGGGAAACGTGCTATCTGCCACCATGTCCATCCCCTCCCATTGCGTCGTTACGGCTCTCGCCGTTGGTGTGCCCGAACGAGTCGGACGTGTCTTGGAGTGTACCCTGCCTCACGGCAGGTCCCTATTCAGGCCAGGTGAGCCCAGGGGTAGTTCGTCTCGAATTCTTCCTCGAAATCGAACAAATCCGCGAAGTCCTCAGGTCCATCCTCGTCTTCCTTCACGAGGAGTCCCTGCTCGACCATCGCAAACACGACCCGACCAACGTCTTCGGTTTCGTGGATGCCCCAGTGCTCCAGCACGGCTTTGGCGAGAAGTCCGTACTGCCCTATTGCCAGCTCGCGAACGCCGTGGGTGAGTTCACGCCCCGAGATGTGACGGGGTTCGTCGAGAGACTGAATCACGAACTGCAAAGCCTGCATGACGAACTCAAAGGAGCGCGCGTGAAATCGCGGGTTCCGCTCCTGGAGTTGGTCCAGAACATCCGGCTGGAATTGCAGTTCGATCATGACCGGAATGTGCGATGAGCCGTGGCGGTCCGCCAGACTCCGGCAACCCTCACGACTGCGCCACTTCGTGATAGAGCGAGAAGGACGACGCGAGTTCCCGCACCTCGTTGCGCACCTTCGCGATACGGTCGTCGTCCGACGGCGCCGCGAGCACGTGTTCGA
>JBDGVS010000362.1:0-3231 GCA_039585535.1 Gemmatimonadota bacterium
GTCCGGTTCGAAGAAGACTACCCGGCGATCCGACGGCTCCACTGGAACGCCCGCGCGATCGATCGGCTCTTCCTGGCCGAGTTGGACAGAGAGGCGTGGGATCGCGTCGGAAGCCGGGTGCAGGCCTCACTGACCGACGAGGTGATCGAACAGGCGGCCTTCCAGCTCCCCATCGAGATCTATGAGATCAACGGGGATGAACTCCAGCGAACGCTTCGCGCTCGACGGGACGGGCTCGACGAAGCGTGGACGGACTTCTACGAACTCATGTCCGCCAAAGTCGACCTCCACGCCACCGACGAAGACGAGGTGGTCGTCGTCGCACGTGAGCGAGACGCGTTCACGGTCACCGTCACGGCGGCGGCGGCATCGTCACCGTACCTCGAGCGGCGATTCGAAGCCGACGATACCGACGAGGTTCGTCTCTACCTCGCGGGCGGAAACGACGTCGTGACCGTCACGGGTGATGCCGACCCGGACATCACGCTGCGGGTGATCGGCGGCGGCGACGACGATCAGTTCGTCGTCGAGGGGCGAGGGTCAGGAATCCACCTGTACGATGACCAGGGAGAGAACGAGGTGCGGGGAGACGACGCACCGAAGCTGAACACGAAGGAGTTCAACGAGTGGAAGTGGTCTCCCGAGAACCGGAATCAACCGCTCGATTGGGGAGGCGCTACCACCCCCATTTTCTGGACGTCCTATTCAACCGACCTCGGTCTCTTTCTGGGCGGTGGCGCCCGCTTCGACCGGTACGGCTTCCGGAAATCACCGTACGCCACCTCCTTCGACGTGCGGGGTGGCTGGTCCCCTTTCCTGTCGAAGGGACGCTTCGAGTTCTCAGGAGAATTCCGACGAGAGAACTCTGCACTCTTCGCGCCCGTCAGCGCCCGGTTGTCGCGTCTGGACGTGCTTCACTACTACGGCCTCGGAAACGACACCCCCGCCGGTGGTGAGGAATACCATCGTGTGGACCTGACGATGGCCTCGGCAGACGCAGGCTTCGGACTCTCTTTCGAGTCCGGCCTGCTGATACGGGGTGGCCTCCGTGTGGAGCGAGCCAGCACTCAGGACAACCCGGGTCGCTTCTTCGAAACGCTGGGCCCTGTGTACGGTGACGGAGAGTTCGTCTCGCTCGGAGTTGTTGGTGAGGCCATCTATGACCCGCTCGCCCATACCACCGACACCGGCAACCGTTTGCGGATTCGTGCGAGCGGAGGCGCCTGGCCCGATCTGCTCGATGTCGAACGGCTCTACTCACGCATCGGAATCGAGGCGTCGGGAGTGCTCGCGCCGTCACCGTGGCCGGTATTTTCGCTGGCCTTTCGCGGGGGCGGACAGCAGGTGTTCGGCCGATTCCCATGGCACCAGGCCGCCTTTGCGGGGGGTGGTACGACCATCCGGGGATGGGACGAACAGCGCTTCGCCGGAGATGCCGCACTCTGGGGCGGTGGCGAAGCACGCCTCCGGGTCTTCTCTCCGAGGATCGTCGTGCCTGTCGCGCTCGGCCTCTTCGGCTTCGCCGATGCGGGGCGGGTCTGGCTCGACAACGACTCACCAGGGGGATGGCACTCGGGCTTCGGTGGGGGCGTATACCTGCAGCCTGTTCAGCAACCCTATCTCGTTCGCATCGGCGCTGGTAAGAGTGACGAAGCGACCAAGGTGTATCTGGCGCTGGGGCTTCCGTACTGAATGACCCGCACGACCATGTCGATGCTCTGCCGAACTATGTCGGTCCCCATCTCGTTCGCCGCCGCGGCCCTCCTGACCCTCGGAGGGTGCGCTCGTCAGGTGCACTATGCGCCGATGGCGGCGCGCCCGGATCAGACCTCTTCGGCGAACGCACCTTCCGCGTCCCTGTACCTCGTCGGCGACGCCGGAGAAGACTCGCCCGGTCGCGCTGCGGTCCTCGGTCACCTCTACGCTGACCTGGCCCGGATGGAATCCGAGCAGCCGGAGGTCCCCGTCGTCGTCGCCTTCCTCGGCGACAACATCTACGACGTCGGCGCCCGCGAGGACTTCAAAGACGAGGACTTCGCCCACCTGGAAGCCCAGGTCGAGGCGATCGAGGCTTCGTCCACGGCACATGCGGTGTTCCTTCCTGGAAACCATGACTGGGCCAAGGGTGCGGACGACGCGGTCGCGCTCGATGCAGTACGTATCCAGGAGCGATGGCTCGCAGAAGTGGCCGGGCCAGAGAGAGCGAGCTTCCATCCGGCAGACGGCTGTCCAGGACCCGCGGGAGTGGATCTTGGTCCAGACGTACGGCTCGTATTCATCGACACCGAGTGGCTTCTGCGACGACCTGCCAGCACGTGCGGGACCGTCGACGACTTCTATGCCGCTCTTCGCGCCGAGCTCGCGGCTAACGTCGAACGGCGGGTGATCCTCGCGGCCCATCACCCCATGGCGACCGGCGGTCCCCATGGGGGCAACATCGGAGCCTTCCACAATGGTCCGTTCGTTTACTACCTGGCGGTTCAGGCCGGCTTGAGCGTCCAGGACATCGCCTCCGGGCGCTACGGCGACATGCTCGAAGGAATCCGCGAGGCCATCGTGGACAGTGGCGTTCAGCCACTGGCATTCGTCTCCGGGCACGACCATTCGCTACAGGTGATTCGCCTCCAGGGTAGAGACAGCCCCGGCTTCCAGCTCGTAAGCGGGAGCGGTTCCAAAACCAGCCCGACGGACAGAATTGACGGCACCCGCTTCGCGGCGGGCAGCCACGGATACATGCGCCTCGACTTCGGTGCCGAGGAGAACAGGCTCACCGTATTTGGACAGGCCGAGGGTGAGACTGCCGTGCGACCACTCTTCTCGTGTACGCTCGTCGCGACTGACGAGGACTCCTGCCCGGAAGCCCGACTGGCGGCGGACCGATGAGGCCGTCGATCAGCAGGGTCGTCGGGATCACCGGCCTGGTGCTCCTGGCACTGACACCCAGCAACGGGGAGGCTCAACTGAGTGACCCGTGTGGCGTCGAATGTGGCCTGGTCCTGGGCGCGACGAGCTTCGTCTTCGCGTCAGGTGTGGCGACCGCGATCGGTCGGATGAATGGAGGCTTCACGACGACGGGATCGGGCATCGTGTCGTGGACGGGCGGCTTCGTGGTCGCGCTCGGAGGCGGAATCGCCCTCGCCGGAAACGGTGCGCGCCAGGAACGGGCGATCTACTCGGCGGGGCTCGGAGCCGCCGCCGGTTCACTGCTCGGTCTCGCTACAGATGCCCTGA
>JBDGVS010000363.1:0-3220 GCA_039585535.1 Gemmatimonadota bacterium
GCATCGACGAAGACGAACACCTCGGTGTTCTGCGACGCCAACGACCCCTCGATGGGGTCGTACTGGGTGAATCCCTCGAGAAGCGCGGCATTCTGCCATGCGGGCTCATCGATGCGACCGTCGATGTCGATGCCCGCCTCCGTAAGCGAGGGCGTGGCGATATCCACCTGCGCTGCCGATCCATCGTACCTGACGACTTCCGCGCCGCGCCGGCCTTCGAGGTCCAGCGTCGGATCCGCAGGGGCGGCCGACGCGAGTGTCGCCGTGGCTACGGCGACCTGGAAGAAGGTGGAGATCATCGAGTTGCGCTGGGCTCTCTTAGGGTCGACAGCGGAAGGCCGGCCGGTCGAACCCCGGGCAGGAGTACTCAGCCACTGTATGATGGTGTGTTGAGACGACACTCGACCAGAACGTTCTGCTGACTCCGAAAGTTCCATGACGCGGTCCAAATCCTACACGCCCGACCATCACCACCAGCTTCATCGCGCGTTTCTCGACGGAGCCCCACTGCTCTGTCCCGAGTGCGGCGCCGCGTTGGACCAGCGTGCGGTACCTCCCCGGAAGGACGTTTCGTACGTACGAGAGCGTCTGTGGGTCTCCTGCCCTGCATGTCATCGGACCACGGTCCTGGACCGACGGGAGCCCCGATGACCGTCTTCGCCTTTGTCGGGAAGCGCCTCGTGCTCCGCGTCACCCCGACCCAGCTTCGACTACCGACAATGATCGAGCTCACGGAGGTGATCGGGTCGGAGTCGCTCGAAGGAGGACGCATCCCGGGGCTCGTGCGGGGCCCTGACGGACCTGTGCCGGCAATCGGACTGGACGAGAACACCGAGCTGCCAGAGGGCTTTCGACTCGACGGTCTGCGCGTCGCGTACCACTCGCTTCCGACCGTGGACTATCGCACGGCCGGCACGGCACGCCAGAAGGTCGAGTGGTATCGCACGCACCGCTTCTGCTCCCGGTGCGGCTCACCCAACGAGGCGTCCCCGAGCGGGGAGGCGATGGTCTGTACGGCGTGCGCACAGATGCACTTCCCGAGGGTAGCGCCCGCCGTGATCGTGCTCGTCCAGCGCGGCCCTGAGGCACTCCTCGGTCGATCGCCTCACTTCACAGAGGGTGTGTACTCGACCCTCGCCGGCTTCGTCGAGGCGGGCGAATCGCTCGAGGAATGTGTGCATCGTGAGATCCGTGAGGAGGTCGGAGTGGCGGTCACCAATCTCCGGTACTTCGGTAGCCAGCCGCACCCCTTCCCGAACTCCCTGATGGTGGGCTTCGTAGCCGATTGGGCCGAGGGCGAGATTCGGATCGACCCCGACGAGATCGAGGATGCGCGCTGGTTTCGACACGATGCGCTTCCCGACCTGCCCCATCCGATGTCGATCGCTCGGGCGCTGATCGAGGATTTCGTCGCCCGAACCGGTGACTGAAACCCACCGACGCGAAGCCATGTCGATCGCTCCAGGGACGTCCGACCTATTGCACCTGGTCGCCGCTCCGCGAAGGTTGGGGCGAAGTCACTCCCGCTCTCGCACTCCGGCGAAACCCATGCTCCGTCTTCTCTCGTCGACAGCCCTGGTTCTCTGCATGACGAGCATCGGGCTCCTGTCCCCCGAGCGAAGCGCGGCACAGGCTCCCGGGGTGCTCCCGCAGACGTCTCAACTACCCGGCTCCACTCGGGCGATGGCGTTGGGGGACGCGTATGCGATGGACTCCGGCCACGCCGATGCGCTGTTCTACCATCCTTCGCTTCTGACGTCGGCGAGCGGAATGGGCATCGACATCCAGCAGTGGGGCACGAGCAGCTCCTCTGCGGCGGTGTCCGCGGCCTTTCAGTGGTTCGGAGGAGGCGTCGGCATCGGAATCCGGACGCTCCAGCATGAAGCCGATGGTCGAAGTGCCGCCGCGCCAGGAGGGCAGGACCACCTCTTCGTCTTCGGAACCGCCCCTGTGTCGGAGCGCGTCGCCACGGTCTCCTACGCTCACGAGTTTCTCTTCGACATGGATCTCGGGGTCGCGATGGACTTCGTCGACCAGCGCATCGATGGGGTCAAGCAGGCCACGATGCTCTTCGACGTCGGCGTGTCACGGGACCTCGGTCCTGTGACCATGGGACTGACCGCCTCCGACATCGGTGACAAGCCTCTGAGCGACGAGGGCAGCGGCCCCTCTCGTTTCCTCCTCGGTGCGGGGGCGTACGGCCAGCAGCTCGGCATCTTCGATCTGGGCTTCGCCGGGAAGGTCGGGATGGACGACGAAGAGTTCACCTACGGTGGCGGGCTCGAGATCGCCTACTGGCCGATCCGGGGGCGGACATTCGTAGCGCGGGTCGGATTCCAGGACGTCCCAGACGACAGCGAGGCGTCGCCACTCACGACGGGCTTCGCTTACCAGGGCGACGACATCACGATCGAGTGGGCGTTCCGACCGTTCGGAGATGGAGCCAGCAATGGGGGATCCCACCGGATCGGCCTGCGCTGGCGGTAGCCGGACCCTCCCGTGCCCTCTTCCTCCCTCTCGGGCCGCGGCGCCCGCGCCGCGGACACACCGCTCCGCATCGACTACGCCGCACACCGTGAGGCGACGGCAAACCGCTACGACTCGGTGCACAATCCAGCGGGCGCTCTCCCGCTGAACATTGCGGAGAACCGGCTCAGCTGGCACGAACTGAAGGCCCGGATCGAAGCCGTCACGGGTAGCATGGAGATTCCAGCGTGGGTGCCGAAGTACTCGAATACACGCGGCGCGGCCCCCTTCCGTGTGGCCGTGGCCGACTTCCTTTCGACTCACCTGACCGGATGCCCGGTCGATCCAGATCATCTCGGTGTCTCAGCCGGCGCGACCAGCGTCATCGAGATGACCTCCTTCATTCTGGCTGATGCGGGCGACGTCGCCGTGATTCCGGCACCGTGCTACCCGGTCTACAGTCAGGATATCGGCAATCTCTCTGGCGTCGAGCGGCATGACCTCGTGACGTATCACGACCTCTCGGAGGTCGCACACGGTCCCGTGCTGAAGCTGGCACATCTCGATCAGGCCAAGCGGGACATCGAGTCCGACGGGAAGCGCTTTCGCCTGCTGATCCTGACGACCCCGGACAATCCCACGGGTGGCATCTACGAGCGCGATCGGTTGGCCGAGATCGCCGACTGGTGCAGCGCTCACGAGATTCATCTCGTGGTCAACGAGATCTACGGCCTCTCACTCATCGACACCGGGC
>JBDGVS010000364.1:0-3202 GCA_039585535.1 Gemmatimonadota bacterium
GGCTCGAGCTATCCCATGGTCTGTGTTCCTCGTTAGAGGTACGGGTTCTCGCCCGAAGCGTGATCCGTGACGTCATGCACGGCAGAGAGCTCGGGCACCGCCTCGCGCAGCATACGTTCGACGCCCTGGCGTAGCGTCGCAGCCGATAAGGCACAGCCTTGGCAGCCGCCGCTCATCTGGACGTAGATCTCCGTCTCCTCGACATCGACCAGTGAAATGAGTCCGCCATGCGCCGCGATCGCGGGATTCACCTGGGCGTCGAGCACTTCGCGAACCCTGTCCGCGATCTCACCTGTCGGTTCGCCCTCGGGGCGCGCCGGTGCGGCTGCAGGCATGGCGGCCTCCGCTGGTCGCACCTCGAAGCCGCTCTCATTGAGACGCTCGACGTAGTCGACGGTCGCATCCTCGAGCAGCTTCAGGTCGAGAGCCTGCACGTAGACCGGGAAGCCGCCGCCGTCGAGTTCGCGCTCTTCGGCGGTGCGTTCGTGGAGGTCCACCAGGGTCAAGTCGAAGGTCGGGGCCTGGGGCGTACCGCCCACGCTAATGCGAAGCGCTTGCTCCGAGTCCTCTCCGCCAAGAAAGGACTGGACCATCTCTCGGGCTCTGTCGGTGAAGCGGATCATGTCGGTTCGGACGGTCGGTGACGGAAACGGTGCAGGCCCGGGCATCACCCGGGAGGGAGAAGAAATGTACTACACGCCCGGGCTTCGCGGGTTCGCCCCGGCGTTGATCGCCCTCCGGCGCTCGGGTACCTTTCGCGCCTTGAGGTACCCCCGAAAAACCCTTACGAAACAAGGCTTTTCATGTCCAACGCGGACTTGATGGACAAGCTGGTCTCACTGGCCAAGCGGCGCGGATACGTCTTCCAGTCGTCGGAGATCTACGGCGGCACCGGCTCCGTGTGGGACTACGGCCCTCTCGGCGTGGAGCTCAAGCGCAATATCAAGGACCGGTGGTGGTCGTCGATGGTCCACAGCCGCGACGACATCGAGGGCCTCGACGCAGCGATCCTGATGCATCCGAAAGTGTGGGAGGCGTCCGGCCACGTGGAGGGGTTCACGGATCCGCTCGTCGAGTGCTCCAACTGCCATCGGCGCTTTCGGGCGGACATGCCTGAAGTGGAGAAGGGGCAGTGCCCCACGTGCGGTACGAAGGATGTCTTTGGTGAGCCGCGCCTCTTCAACCTCATGTTCAAGACGTTCATGGGACCGGTGGAAGACTCGAGTGCCACGGTGTACATCCGACCCGAGACGGCGCAGGGGATCTTCGTGAATTTCCTGAACGTCCAGGGGGCGGCCAGGCAGAAGGTCCCGTTCGGGATTGCTCAGATCGGAAAGGCATTTCGGAACGAGATCACTCCGGGAAATTTCATCTTCCGGACCCGTGAGTTCGAGCAGGCTGAAATGCAGTTCTTCGTGAAGCCCGGCGAGGATGACGAGTGGTTCGACCGATGGATGGAGACCCGAATGCAGTGGCATCTGGACCTCGGTATCCGGGAAGAGAAACTCCGCTTCCACGAACACGGCCCCGACGAACTCGCCCACTACGCCAAGAAGGCGTACGACATCGAGTACGAGTTTCCGTTCGGATGGAAGGAGTTCGAAGGCATCCACAATCGGACCGACTTCGATCTCTCTCGTCACCAGGAGTATTCCGGGAAGCGGCTCGAGTACATCGACGCGCCCACGAATGAGCGCTTCATCCCCTACGTGGTCGAGACGTCGATGGGGGTCGACAGGACGACGCTCGTCGTGCTCGCCGACGCGTACCGCGAGGAGGAGATCGAGGGTGACACCCGGGTCATGCTCGCGCTCGATCCGTCGCTGGCGCCGATCAAGGCGGCGGTCTTCCCCCTGGTGAAGAAGGATGGAATGCCGGAGATCGCGGAGAAGCTCAACAAGGACCTCCGGGCGGCTGCGATACCCTCCTTCTACGACCAGTCGGGTGCGATCGGACGCCGTTACCGTCGTCAGGACGAGGTTGGGACGCCGTGGTGCGTCACGGTCGATGGAGAGAGCGTCGAGCAGGGAACGGTCACGATCCGGGACCGCGACTCACTCGAGCAGATTCGGATCTCGACCGACCAGGTCGTGCCTTGGATTCAGGAACGACTCCGTTGAGCGGGAGGGACGAAGACGTGATGGACGATATCGTGATCTACGCAGCCGGTGAAATTCACTCAGATTGGCGGAACGAAGTGCGTGCTCACCTCGAGAAGCTGGAGGTCGAGGCCGAGATCGTCGGGCCCCAGGAGGTCCATGACCGTTCGGACTCCGTGGGAGAGGACATTCTCGGAGTCCAACCCGACGCTCGTTATCGCGACCTGATGGGTGCGCGGGTGAACACGCTTCGGACCCGTGTGCTCATGCAGCGCGCTGATCTGTGCATCGCGTACTTCGGACCGAAGTACAAACAGTGGAATACCGCGTCCGACGCCGGGGCGGCGCTCGCGCAGGGACTCCCGCTCGTGCTCGTCCGGCCCGAGGAGCATGTGCACGCGCTCAAGGAGCTCGACGCCCTGGCGACGCTTACGGTCGAGACTCTGGAGCAGGCTGCTCAGGCGATCGCCTACATCTTCGAGTAGGGGCATGACTCCGCTCGGTACGCTTGCCGTTTCTGGAGAAGCGCACACACCTTCCGCTTCATGAAGCCCGATGACCTCTGGAAGGAGCTGAAGCGCCGACGCGTCGTCCGCGTGACGGTCGCGTATGCCGCGGTCGTCTTCCTGGCACTCCAGGTAGCCGATCTGACCTTCGAGCCGCTCGGCCTGCCGGCGTGGAGCTACCGCTTTCTCCTGATCGTGTCTCTGATCGGGTTTCCGGTGGCGGTAGCGCTCGCGTGGGCCTTCGATGTCGGACCTGGTGGGGTCGTCCGAGAGTCGAAGCGCGAGCCCGGGCAGGGCGGTGCCGACCGCCCACGGACCGCGCTGGGGCGCTGGGTTGTCGGCGCTGCAGCTGCGGTCGCGGTCGTGATCGGAGTGTGGCAGTTCGGCGCGCGCGCGCTTCCCGTTGGGGCGGAGGGCGTCGACAACGATTTGATCGCCGTCATCCCCTTCCGCGTCGCCTCGACCGACGACCGGGTGACGATCCTCCGCGAGGGTGTGATCGATATGCTGGGGCCCATCTTCTCGGCATCGCCGCGCCTTGTGGACAGTGGGGCGATGATCAGCGCTTGGCGCCGCGCCGGAGGAGCAGATGGCGGC
>JBDGVS010000365.1:0-3193 GCA_039585535.1 Gemmatimonadota bacterium
GCACGGAACGGGATCGGTCGGGCGGATCTCGTCGAGAATCGCCTGGTCGGAATGAAGTCGAGAGGCGTCTATGAGACGCCGGGAGGCACCATCCTTTACGCAGCTCTGAAGGACCTCGAATCGATTACTCTGGACCGCAGCGCCGAGAGTCTCAAAGATCAGATGGCCCAACGGTGGGCTGACATGTTGTACGAAGGACGCTGGTGGACTCCAGAACGGGAGGCGATGCAGGCGATGGCGGATGTATTATCCAGAAACGTCACCGGATCGGTGCGCCTGAAGCTCTACAAGGGGTCGGCTCAGGTGGTGTCGCGGACCAGCCCGGTATCACTGTACCGCGAGGACCTCGCGAGTTTCGGTCACGCGGCTTCCTACGATCACGCTGATGCAGCTGGATTCATTCGCCTCTTCGGACTCCCCCTTCGAGCCGCAGCGGCGACGAAGGGGCAGGGTGTCGATATGGACAATGAACCCGAGTTTGCACAGGCCGGGATGGAGGTTGGGGCACTCTGAATACGCATGAACGAACGGACGGCTCGGTGGATGACGAGTCGGACGCGGCCGAGGGTGGATCCCTCTGGGGAGGACGCTTCGCCGAGGGCATGGCCCCGGAGATGGTCCCGTTCAACCTCAGCCTGGGCATCGACGCCCGGCTCTGGAGAGAGGACGTTCGCGGTAGCGTAGCCTGGGCACGCGCCATCGGTGACGCCGGGGTACTCACGGCGGCCGAGACGGACGCCATCGTGACCGGACTCGCCGCCGTGGCGGAACGAATCGAGCGAGAAGGCCTCGCGGGTGCAGAGGAAGAGGACATCCACTCCGTGGTCGAGCGGATGCTCGGAGAGGCCGCCGGAGAAGTCGCTGGGAAGCTGCACACAGGTCGATCGCGCAACGATCAGTCGTCTACGGGTGTGCGGCTGTATGGAATGACGTGCACGGACGAGATCATCGGCCTTCTCCTCGACCTCTGCGACGCGCTTCACGGCCTCGCGACTCAGGGTGCGGGCGTGGTCATGCCCGGCTACACCCATATGCAACAGGCTCAGCCACTACGAGCCGGTCAGTGGGCGCTATCGCACCTCTTTCCGTTTCTGCGGGATGTGGAGCGACTGCGCGCCGCGCGGCGCTCGGCCGCAGTTCTGCCTCTCGGCTCGGGTGCCATCGCGGGGTGCCCGTTTCCGATCGATCGGGAGGCACTCCGGGTCGAGCTCGGCTTCGACCGTGTGAGTGAGAATTCGGTGGATTCAGTGTCGGATCGAGACTGGATCTGTGATCTGACCTATGCCGGGGCGATGATCGGGGTGCATCTGTCGCGACTGGCTGAGGACCTGGTCCTCTTCTCGAGCGTGGAGTTCGGTTTCGTTCGCCTTTCGGATGGATTCAGCACCGGATCCAGCCTCATGCCGCAGAAGCGGAATCCGGATGTCGCGGAGCTGGCACGCGGGAAGTCCGGTCGCCTCGTTGGCAATTTGATGAGTCTTCTGACTCTGCTCAAAGGTCTGCCGACCAGCTACAACCGTGACCTGCAGGAGGACAAGGAGCCGCTCCTCGACACGATCGATACGCTCGTGCTCACCCTGCCCGCGATGAGCCGTGCGATCGAGACGGCCGTGTTCCGACCGGAGCGTATGGCTGCCGTCATGGATACGCAGCTCCTGGCCACCGATCTCGCCGACTATCTGGTACGCCGTGGTGTGCCATTCCGGACCAGTCACGAGGTCATCGGGCGACTCGTGAGAATGTCTGAGGATCGGAGTGTGGCACTTTCGGAGCTGTCGCTCGAAGACTTCCAGGCGGCTGACGCGACGTTCGGCCAGGATGTGTTCGAAGTCTTCGACTGGAGCGCCTCGGCCGATGCCCGTGATGCTGCCGGTGGCACCTCACTCCGTGCGGTACAGGCGCAGCTCGCGGATGCTCGGACCCGAATCGATGAGGCGCGCTCGTCCTAGGCCGTGGGGGTCGTAGCTACCCGGCGTCCGGCCGCTTCGGCGAACGGGCGAAGCGCATGCATCAGGGTGTCGAACTCATCGAAATCGAGTGACTGATCACCGTCGGAGGTGGCAGTCTCCGGGTCCGGGTGGACTTCGATCATCAGTCCATCGGCTCCGGCCGCTATGGCCGCATAGGCCAGTGGGGCGACGAGGTGGCGTCGTCCGCCGGCGTGCGACGGATCGGCGATCACGGGGAGGTGGGTCTCACGCTTGAGCACCGGAATCGCTGCGAGGTCGAAGGTGTTCCGGGTAGCCGTGCCGAATGTACGGATTCCCCGCTCGCACAGGATGACGTTCGGATTGCCCTGACTCATGACATATTCGGCCGCGAGGAGCAGGTCCTTCACCGTGGCCGACATCCCCCGCTTCAGGAGTACCGGACGCCGGAGTCGCCCTACCTCGGTGAGGAGCGAGTAGTTCTGCATGTTGCGGGCGCCGATCTGCAGCACGTCCGCGTACGATGCCACGACTTCGACCTGGCGCGTGTCCATGACTTCCGTGACGAGCGGCAGTCCGGTCTCTGCGCGCACTTCCGCGAGAATCTCCAGTCCCTCCACACCGAGACCCTGGAAGGAGTAGGGGGAGCTGCGGGGCTTGAACGCTCCCCCGCGCAGCGCCCGCGCACCGGCGCCGTACACGTGTTTCGCGGTGCGGCTCATCATGTCGTGTCCCTCGACAGAGCAGGGACCTGCGATCGTCAGGATTTCCTCGCCACCCAGCGCCACGGCACCGATCTGAATATGGGTCGGCTCTGCCGCGAAGTCGCTTGAGGCCAGCTTGTAGGGTTTGAGGACCTCATGGACCGCGTCCACCCCCGGAATCGACAGAAGCGGGACGCCCCGGAGCTTCGATTCGTCACCCACACACCCGATGATGGTGCGCTCCTCCCCCTCGGAGAGATGCGTACGCAGGCCAGCGGACTCGATGCGCTCTCGAATGTGGTCCAGCTCGTCGGGCGTCACGCCCTTCCTGGTCACGATGATCATGCGTCATTCCTCCATGAAAAAAGGCCCCCGACCTCGGTCGGGAGCCTTCCAGTCTCGGTTCTCGCTCGCCCAGCTAGAGAGGCACGCACCGGTCTGGAACGCCCCCGAGGGGAGCGCACGCGAGATACCGATACTCGTTTCGCCAGGGTGTCATCGCGCGAAGCTCGCGCGGATTGGGGTCGTGTGTCAACTCGTTTGGGCAGGGCATTGTGGAAC